>JAUXSZ010000130.1 GCA_030679635.1 Sulfuricurvum sp.
ATCAAGAAAAAAATCTCGTTTATCGACGTCAATCAGGAGAAAAAAACGAGTTACGGCGGATACGGCGGATTGCTCAATCTCGCGGAAGATTTGAAATACGCCTTTAAAAATCCCGTCTTTGCCAATGTTGGCAAAGCTGCGCCGTGGGACGTGTAAAGATTTACTTTGAAAAGTTTTCTGCTAGAGCCCGTTGAAGCCCTTGAAGGGCATCGTTGATACTGAAATCTGATTTGTAGACATCATGGACGGAATAGCTAGACAGTGGCGTAGCTCCGCAAAACTGAAAGGTTTTGTGCAAAGCGACATTCGCTTCATCGACGCTCATCCCCTCGAAAAATCCTTGCGGATTGTTAAATTCGCTCGTAGGGCAGTTGTAGGTGAAGCTGAGCATATACTTTTTACCCTGCATCAATCCGCCGCTGCCGTATTTTTTGGACGCATCGTCACGGCTTCGTCCGTCGCTGACGTAAGTAACGGTATTGTTCCCGCCTGAGAAAACCTCATCGACGTATTTTTTGGCAAGCCACGGCAATCCCATCCAGTATACGGGAGACTGAACGAAAATCGTATCCGCCCATGTAAACTTTTCAAGCTCTTCAGCGACATCGTAGCCTTCATCGATAGCAGTTTCACGCACTTCATAGCCGTTTGCCAGAAAAAACTTTTTGGCTTCATTCATCAGATCGTGTGTTAGGTTGCCATTGGCAAATCCATCGTATTTTTGGTGGAGATTGAGGAGTAAGATGTGTTTCATGATAGTTTTCCTAGGATAAATTAATAGGTAGATTGTACTAGGATTGAGCTAATCGTATCATTTTTGAGGTGATTAGTATTAATCGTATCAGATATTGATACGATTAGAGGGCATAAACGTATCATAGAGATGTTTTAGATAGTTATGGAAGTGGAAGAGGGGTTTATTATCCAGTGAGAGTATAATTGGTATTCGAATTTTTAAAGATAGGAGTACGTATAGATGACTACGGAATGGATAAATATTGCAGATACAGCTGTTAAGATAGGGCTTGGTTCGGTAATAACAGGTTTCTTTACTTTTATAGGTTTAAGATATTCGCATAAATCTCAACAGAGTAAATATATGTTTGAGCATAAAATAAAGCTTATAGAACAAATTTCTGCAGATATAGATGAATATTTTACTGCTTTAACTTCATTTACTAATTTAATTGCTGGTATTGCAAAGCGTCGTAATATAGATCAAAAAGATGAGATACCTTTGAATCAAACTCAATGGCAAGTTATTCGAAATAATGATGAATTATTAATTGCATCATGGACAAAAAGAACGTATGCAATAGCTAAACTGAGGCTTTTGAAGGCAAATGGTGTTGTTACAAAATTGAATCAATGTGTATTATTGGATAAAGAATTAAGAGATAAAATAGTTTTTGATAAAATAATGTATAAATATGATGAAATTAATGATTATCGTCAAAAATTAAATGAAGCAAAATCTGCTGTACATAGTACTTTATCAGATTTTTATGATTCTTTATTGAAATAAACTCCTCTTCTCGCACAAATCTTGCAATAGCTATGGCAACTAAGGAGTTGTCATGGAATTCTCCCTCACACATAAAGAGCACAAACCGCTTCAGGTTAACCCGATCAAACACTCTCAGCCTATGGGGGCGACGCTCGCGTATTTAGGGGTCAAAGACTGTATGCCGCTGATGCACGGTGCCCAAGGGTGTGCCTCGTATACCAAGGTCTTTTTTACCCGCCATTTCAATGAACCTATCGCAGTTCGCAACACTTCGGTCAGCGATATTACCGCCGTACTCGATGGTGGCGACTACTCTATCCTCATGGCGATTGAAAATATCCAGAGCAAAGAGAAAAATCTCAAACCCTCGATGATCGGTTTGCACACGACGGGTTTGACTGAAACCAAAGGGGATGATGTCCGGGGTGTGGGGATGCACATCGAGATTCCGTATGTGTTTGTCAATACACCTGATTATGAGGGGGGATTGGAGAGCGGTTGGGCGTTGACCGTTACGGCGATGATCGATCAGCTCACGGTGAGTGCAACAACGGTAAAGCCCAATAAACTCGTTATTTTGCCCCATGTTAGCATGCAGCCCATCGAGATTGAAAAGATTAAAGAGATGTGTGAGGATTTTGGGTTTGAGACTTATGCGCTGCCTGATCTCTCCACCTCTTTGGACGGGTATTGGGAAGAGGGTCAGGGGAAACTGGCTAACGGTGGAATCACTGTGAATCAAATCCGTGATCTTGCTACCTCTGCGACGGTGATTACCATCGGTCATTCGATGAAAAAATCAGCTATTGCTTTGCAAAAAAAGAATCCCGCTATTGAGCATATCCATTTTGATCATCTGATGGGATTGATCGAATGTGACAATTTTGTCGCGGAACTAATGAAAATCCGACATAGCGATCCAAAACCGCTGATAAAACGATGGCGCGCACGATTGCAAGATGCGATGCTCGATTCCCATTTCCTCATCGGTAGTTCCCATTTCGTCATTACGGGTGAGCCGG
>JAUXSZ010000131.1 GCA_030679635.1 Sulfuricurvum sp.
CGTTTCCAGCAATTTGAACATCACCAGCCATTCTGATGTTCCATGGAGAATCCCGAAAACTCCCAGATACTTTAATTCACGGGAAAATTTGAAAATGGAGTTCTCCATTGGATAGTGGAGGATACTAAAGCCGAAAAGAAAAAATGCAAGACCGTAAAAAAAATAGATGTAGTTAATAAAATGTAGCATTAAGCTCCGTTTAGAAAAAGTAATTGATTACATAATTTTATCATTTACCTCCTTATGTATATGAAAAGAGAGATACGTCAGATCTCACGTGACACATAAAAGGTTAGTCTTTGTCGGTTGTGCACCCCTGCAATACCTATTCCTACAAATTTGTTTGTAACGTCTCCTTTTGTCACTTATCTTTAGGTAAATGTCCCAAAAACCATAGAACACCCCTTGCATCAACCTAAGTGAAGTTAAAAATAAGGGGATAACATGGCTGGAGCAGCTAGCTTGCGACAAATCGCGTTCTACGGAAAAGGTGGGATCGGTAAATCTACCACATCTCAAAATACATTGGCAGCAATGTCACACTATTTCGATAAAAATATTATGATCGTTGGTTGTGATCCAAAAGCGGACTCAACTCGTTTGATTCTTCATGAGAAAGCACAAGATACTATTTTGTCTCTTGCAGCGGAACTCGGAACCATTGAAGATGTTGAGATGGAGCAAGCTCGTCTTTGGGGTAAAGGTCTTTTTGACAAAGAAACTCCAGGCGGTTGGATCAACTGTACAGAATCAGGCGGACCAGAGCCAGGAGTTGGTTGTGCAGGTCGCGGTGTTATTACAGCGATTAACTTTCTTGAAGAAGAGGGTGCATACGATGAAGAGGGTCTTGACTTCGTCTCTTACGACGTTCTAGGGGACGTTGTGTGCGGCGGATTTGCAATGCCGATTCGTGAAGGTAAAGCACAAGAGATTTACATCGTCATGTCAGGTGAAATGATGGCGATGTACGCGGCAAACAACATCTCTAAAGGGATTTTGAAGTACGCAAACACAGGTGGAGTACGTCTTGCAGGTCTTGTATGTAATGCTCGTATGACAGACAAAGAGTACGATTTGGCACTTGAGCTTGCTCAACGCCTTGGAACACAATTGATCCACTTCGTACCACGTAACAACATTGTTCAGCATGCTGAGCTACGTCGTATGACGGTTGTTGAGTACAGCCCGTATTCTGACCAAGCTCGTGAGTACAAAGAGCTTGCTCGTAAAATCGTTAATAACGATATGAAGATTATCCCAACTCCAATCACAATGGACGAACTAGAAGAATTACTTCTTGCATTCGGTCTTGAGGATGAAGTTGATGAATCACAAGTCGGTAAAGCGGCAGAAGCGTAAAGAACAAAATGGTTCCTCTTTTGAGGGATCTTCAATGGCTGTCATGAAAATGACCAATAACATCTTGTTAATAATGAAAAGAAAACAACAGATAAAGGAGATTAGATGTTTGTATTAGGTTTTCACTTCCCAGCTTCAATGGGGAATCACATTCCAGACGAATTAGTTGCAGAGAAAATTGCCGATGTTGATATCAGTGATGTCAAAGAGATCAAACTTTTGATGGGTACAAAAGAGAGAGATAAAGAGTGGTTGAGCTACACAAACAAAGATACTTTTTTGTTTAGAGCAATGGTTCATTACTTCAAAGAAGAGAACCCAGAAAAATTGCAAAAGTACATGATCTACATGAACCGTTATCAAATGTCAGCAATTTCAAAACGTGTTGATGCAGCTGATGATGAAACAATGAAATTGTGTCATCACCTCGATAATATGGAACAGTTCCGTATTGAAGTCGCGTAAGGAAGAGGTGTATTATGGGACCAGAATCACTAGAAGCCAAACAAAAAGCGGCCATTGAAGAGATCTTAAAAGCATATCCGGAAAAAGCGGCAAAAAACCGTGAAAAGCACCTCGGTGTCGGATCTCCAAATGATGAAAATCAAAAAACGTGCGGTGATGTCCGCTCAAACAAAAAAACCGTTCCGGGTGTAATGAGCCAACGCGGTTGTGCTTATGCGGGTTCAAAAGGGGTTGTATGGGGTCCGGTCAAAGACATGATCCACATCAGCCACGGACCTATCGGATGCGGTCAATACAGCCGTGCAGGTCGTCGTAACTACTATA
>JAUXSZ010000132.1 GCA_030679635.1 Sulfuricurvum sp.
GGTTGGAGATAATCGCCCAATACATCTATGAGCAGACGAAATCAAAAAAGCTAACACGAGAGTATTTACAACGCTTACGTGAGTTTATTGTGAGTACATTGAGCGCTTTTCCTTATGCGGGGCGAAGTTCGGAAGAACTGATCAGCGGTTCACGTAAGCTCGTCTATCAAGGGTACTCGATTATCTATACCGTTGAAAAAGACCACATTCGGATATTGACTCTTTATCGGGAAAATTTGCTGTAAAAAAAGAAGTTGATAATAAGTGAAATTTTAAGAAGGCTTTAATAACATGACATCAGCCCGCATCGTCGATAATATGGATGTATTTGCAGAGAACTTCGAGGGGATTGCCCTTCATGGGATGAAGATTACAAAATCGGAGTTCGAGGATTGTACTTTTGTCTCGTGTGATTTTAGCGAAACCTTTTTTTACTCGTGCAAATTTACCGAATGCCGTTTTGAAAACTGCAACCTGAGTCTGATGAAACTTACGAATACGAAAATGAGCGATGTCGATTTTGGTTCGTGTAAGATGATCGGGATCGATTGGACGATGGGTGATTGGAAAAGCCTCCTTAATGCTGACCCGCTCCATTTTCGCGAGTGCATTCTAAACGACAGCAACTTTTTCGGCCTGACGCTGGAGGGAATGGTGATGAGGGAGTGCCGCGCGAAAGAGGTCGATTTTCGCAATGCGAAGCTCCTCAAAGCCGATTTTACGCTTACCGATTTCAAGGGGGCATTGTTTGGAAATACCCACTTGGAATATGCCAATTTTACCGATGCGCAAAACACCTCGATCGATATACGCTCCAACCATCTTAAGGGGGCGATTTTCAGCCGATATGAGGCACTATTTTTACTCGAAACGATGGGGATCGTGTTGGTAGATTAGGCTTTATTTCTTTTTTCCAAATCCAACAAAAACTCTTTTCTCCAAACTCCTCCGCTGTATCCGCCGATCCCGCCGTCTGAGGCAATAACGCGGTGGCAGGGGATGAGGATAGCGATAGGGTTACGGGCGTTGGCGCTTGCGACGGCACGGACGGCTTTTGGGTTGCCGAACACTTTGGCTTCTGTGGCATAGAAGATGGTCTCGCCGTAGGGGATCGTGCATAGTGTCTCCCAAACCCCTTTTTGAAACGGAGTTCCGTTCACAGAGAGGGGGAGGGTGAAAGTGCGACGTTTTCCCTCAAAGTATTCGCACATCTCCTCTTGCAAGCGGATTAACAGAGGATTGTCCGAAGCAGTGCCCTCAAGCGTATCATCGGTAAAATCGAGGGAAGTGATCCCGTTCTCATCAGCAGTAGCGATCATTTTTCCGATCGGAGTGTTGATGATGTGTGTAGCGTCAATAGGGTTTTTCTTCATGGTGATATTATAGCAAAAGGGAAAAACCACGCTAACGATAGTTTCAGAATTAAGGATGTAATATAGCTCATTAATATAGAGGAAGAGACTATGAACCCTGCAAAAGTGATCCGTGAAAAAGTATCCAAACTCACCGATCTCCCCAATATCGGTAAGACAGTTTCCGCTGATCTCAAATCAATCGGAATCACACAGCCGGATCAGATAAGAGGGCAAGACCCATACGATTTGTATGTCCGTTTCTGCACAGCATTCGGGGAGAGACAAGACCCCTGCATGCTGGATGTACTGATGTCGATCACCGATTTTATGGACGGCGGAGAACCGCGTGTGTGGTGGGATTATACTGCCGAGCGGAAAAAACGGTACGGTTCGAAAATTAAACTAACTAAGAATGCGTAGGATCTCAATTAACTCTCTGTGAGACCTCTTTTGAAAATCAGATTTTTGAGACTTCGCTCTTCATCATTTGCAGGAAAGCTTTCCAAATTTCCCAGCCTCTCGACAAAATGAAACTCCGGTGCATTCTCTCTAAAAAGCGTTTTGATAAACTCTGTTCCCAGTTCGGGAGCATTGAGTGCGGATAATACGATGCACTCTTCTGCAGCGAATTCATGAAGTCTTCGGATGATTTTTTCATAATCACTCGTTGCGGCAAACGAGCCCTTTTGAAAGCTGGGAGGATCGATGATGATGAGATCATACGGTCCCGCCTTGCGGATGCGGCTCCACGATTTTAGGATATTGTAGGGCATGAACTGTACTTTTTTAGTATCCAGCCCATTGAGTCGGTGGTTCTCCCTCCCCGTGGTGAGGACGTTTTTGTTCATATCGACGTTGACGACCGATGCAGCACCCCCTTCAATCGCCGCAACAGAAAAAGAGCAGGTGTAGGAAAAGAGATTGAGGACATTTTTTCCTTTTGCATGGTCACGGACAAACGATCTTCCTATCTTCATATCGGGAAAGAAGCCGATGTTTTGAGCGCTCTGAAAATTGATATTGTATTGAAGAGCGTTTTCGATGGCATAGGACTCTTGGGGCAGTTCACCTGAGATGACGGACGAAGGTGAGCCTTGCAAGTAGCGCTGTTGGACAACCAGTGCCTCCCATTTGGGTTCCGTTTCATAAAATTGCTGCAACATACTGATAATGGCTTCTTCCTCATCGTCAGATTCAAAAAAGATGGCGAACAATACGCGATCTACGCTGTCAACGGTGAGAAATCGATACCCCTCATAAAAGTTTCCGCGCCCATGAAACAAACGGGCATATTCCTCTGTGCAGTTTCGGGCGTTGCTCCTTAACAGCTGTTGCAAGTTTTCTAGATTCAAAACAACTCCCACGGCTTATTCCACGTTTCAAGCTGTACTGTGCATTGGG
>JAUXSZ010000025.1 GCA_030679635.1 Sulfuricurvum sp.
CACCGAAACGTGGTCCGATAGTCAAAAGACCGGTTACGAGTGAACTGATAACATCTTTGCCCGCACGAGCAGTTACTTTTGCATTATGTGCACCAGAAACGGCAGGACCGTGATCGGCAACGGTTTTGATAACCGTTTCAAGATAATCAGTAGCCCATTTTGGATAACGTTTTTTGAACCAAAGCAATGAAATAACATCACCGATTCCAAAACCAGTTTCCGGAGTAGCAACTGAACTGATTGGGTAACCAGCATACGTTGCTTCATCACCACGGTCATCAGAGATCGTACAAATGAACTCTTTTTTACGACGTACTTTTGGTACCGCACGTAGTGCTGGCTCAACGATTTCTTTGATAATGCCTTCACTGGTGAGTTTTGCATACACATCTGCAATCGATTTTGGAAGATCATTGAAACTTGCCGGTACAAACATACCAGCTTCTGCCATTGCTGTGTTTTTATAAGCTGCTGTTTCTGCATCTGCATTTGCGCTAGCTCCGGCGTGACCGAATTGTACACCTGAACTAAAGTGCTTAGCGATTGTACCGATACACCATGCGATAATCGGTTTTTTGATCAAGCCAGATTTAACCGCTTCGATAACTTTGTACTCTTCAGTACCGCCAACTTCGCCTAGCAATACCATGTATTTAACTTCCGGATTGCTTTCCATACGAAGAAGGTTATCGATAAATACGGAACCTACAAAACGGTCACCACCGATGGCAACACCCTCAGCAATACCATCGGCATTGATAGAGATGATGTTGGAAAGTTCATTAAACAAACCGCCTGAACGGGTTACAAGACCACATGAACCTGCACGGTGAAGTTTAGAATTAATGATATTTTCGATTGTTCCGCCAACGTTTGCAATTTTAAATGCGCCCGGTACGATACCACCAACGGTTGCTGGCCCGATAACGATAACACCCGCGTCGCGAGCCGCTTGATTCATCTTACGCGCTAGTCGCTCAGGGATACCTTCTGCGGTAACCATGACCGATTTGAACTGACCTTTAATAGCGATCGCTTCCATGGTAACATCGTATGCTGTACGAAAAGAGGCAAAGTTCAAAAGAACATCCGCATTAGGAAATGCAGCTGCCGCTTCCGCAGTATTGCGGAAAACAGGTACCATGATCTCATCTGGACCATAGAAAAATTTCTCAAACTTATTTCCTGAAGTTGGTGCTACAATAGCAGCAACAGAAGGTTTTGTACGATTGATCACATAGTCATAGTCCAACATACGCTGAATAGCGCTTGCGTTGTTGTTCCAAAAAATCGCTTGTGTATCTTTGGTAAATAAAGCACCCATATTTTCTCCTTATTTCTCAAGCGCCATGCGCACTATGTCGGTCACGTGTGTTTCCGGTCCATAAACTTCGATATAAAGACCTAAACGATCCGCTGCCTCTTTAATATCTTTAAGACCTTTTTCATAGTTTGGTCCGCCACGACGTACATAAATACGCGTATTGTGTGCTTTCATGCGCTCTGCGTAGACTTCAAACGCTTGGATAATACCGGTAAAGGTTTTAGCAACGTCCGTAAAGTTTGCAATGGCTCCACCAATGATAAGGATTTTATCCTGACCTTTTGGATCTTTATGACGTGTCATCAAATCAAGAACCGTTTCCGCATAAAACTTCGTTTCACCCGTAGTCGGTCCTCCTGAATACTCACCGTAGTTTGCAAGATCGGAAACATTACCAGATAGGTCTGCAATCGTATCAGCATACACAACTGATGCACCACCACCTGCAACCATGGTCCAAATACGGCCCATTGGGTTAAGAATAGTCAATTTCAATGAAGCACCTGATTTAGAGTCTGCTTCAGCAATCGCTTTTTCTTCTGGAGATTGATCTTCCATACCAAATGCTGTTGGGAAATCAGCGCCGCACCATGCATCACCCATCATGAAACCTGCTGTGTCATCAAGACGAGCAACAAGGTCAAGAATGTGCATATCGTTTCCAACCATAACGATTGGGTTGATCTCTAGGTATGCGAAATTTTGATCACGGTAGAATTTGTAGAATTGCTCTGCAAATGCGATAAAACGTTCTTTGTTCTCTTCAGGAATTCCGGCAGGAACGTTTGCACGAATCAAATGCTCGATGTTTGCATCGTCCATTGTAATAGGGATGGTTACTTCGTTAACCTTTTCTTCCCAACCCTCTTCAACTTCCATACCACCCTCAGCTGATAGATAAAGAACATCGTCTTCACCGACAGTTGTAGCAGAGATATAATACTCTTGATCTTGAGAGTGTGGGGTAAATGGCTCAACGATAAAATGAGTCAATGTCCCTTTTTGTCCCGTAAGGAGAATGGTCTCGTGAGCGATTTTTTCATCAATCCATTTAGCAGCTTCTTCAAGAGTGACATCACCCGGCTTGGTAGTTCTGAATAAAACGAGATCGTTTTTACCCCGTTTACCAAATAGCATGTCTGGCTTTGCAACCAATGCTTCTTGTTTCAACCATTCAAAACCGTGTTTTTGCGCACATGCACGCAATTCATCACCACTGGTCACCAATACAGATTTAAATCCATAACGAAAACCGCTGAAGTATTTTTCCCAATGTTTTGAGAAAATTGCTTTACCATCGTATTCACGAATCGCTCTTTGAGCCATTGCAACTCCTTCGAAAAATCTTTTGGCGATGATTATATCAAAGAGGAGCTATAGAATTACTCATAGGTATTGATTCAGAATAAAGAAGGCGATTACTTGTGTAATTTAGTAACATATGCAGTATAAATTGGAGTATCAATGTAACGTATTGTAACTTTATCAGATTTTAGCATAGGGTGTTCGCTTAACTTAATATCATCGCATTGTCCAATGTCATAAAAGCGGAGCCTAAGCTGCATTCTCTCATCATCGGCATGCAAACACGTAATCTCTTTTGCATGAAGGGTCTGGGCCAATTCTTTTACAACGTGCATCGAATACGAAAAGTGGCGCGTTGGATCCTCTAAAAAGCGGTATAGATACTGGTTAAAAAATACGGCTAAGGTGTTTAACCCCAATGTTACTAATGCCGTATAAAATAAAAACTGATATCGTTTGCGAAACATTCGCAAGCGGATCCGATAAGTATGAAAAAACGTTTGAGCCGCCAGAGGAAGTACGAGCATTAAAAAAGGGGCAAAGGATTGTATTTCAACCCTCTGACGAAAAGACAACAGTAAAGACATGCCAAAAGCAACGGCTCCTATCACCCATAGCAAATCCCGCTCATTGGTAATAAAACGGCGATACAGCACATAAAATAAGTAGAGAAAGACAATCGGTGAAAAAATAGCGGCGTATATGCCCAAAGCATCTAAAAAATGCCCGTGGGGAATACCACCAATATTCACCCCTGATCGACTGTAGGCAACAATGCTTAAGATACCTCCGAATACCGCAACAGGGTATTTTTTAATCATTATTCCATGCACCATGACCGCAATAAAGAGGGGGAAAAACGAAGCGTCTAGCCATACATACAGTGGCAATAAGGCGTACGCGTATCTCCCAAATCGTAAAAACCCATAGACGAATAAAAAGGTAAGCGCTATTTTCATTCCAGCCGGATCTACCACGAGTGCCGCACTGGTGATTCCCGGCAAAAGGAGATAAATAAGCATCAGCCACAGGCGATCTGTTTCCCTAACCAGAAAAAACCGGCTAATACCGTACAGCAAGAAAAAAGAAACGACATGTAACGCGATCATAGGAAGACGCAACGCTAAATCATTGTGGCCAAAATTGTTGACAAAAAAATGGATGTATTGGTGTAAAAAACTGTTATCCGTATAGAGAATTGTTGCTTCGCTGTAACCGATTGAAAGACCGCTGATTTGAGCAATCAGGAGTACTGTGTGCAGTACTATAAGGAGAAAGAGAAGAACCGTCGTTCTCATAACTTTAGAAAATTATTGAGAATCTCATGGCCAAATTCACTCATAATTGATTCAGGGTGAAACTGTACTCCATAAATCGGTTTACCTTTGATTTCAAGCGCCATAATTTCATGATCATCTTCGCTGTATGCTGTTGGCACGATAGCCTCGGGGAGATTTTCTTGTTCAACAATCAATGAGTGATAACGGGTTGCTGTAAACATCTCCGGCAGTTTATTAAAAATAGGGGTATTTCCCTGACGGACCATTTTCGAGGTTTTACCGTGCATCATCCGTTTTGCACGCACAACATGCCCTCCAAAAACCTGCGCAATGCTTTGATGTCCCAAACATATCCCCAAAATAGGAATCTTATCCGAAAAATATTCAATGGCTTCAAGAGTTATACCGGCATCATCAGGCGTAGCAGGACCCGGAGATATGATGAGTTTTTCAGGGTTCAGTGCGGCAATCTCTTTTACACTCATCTCATCATTGCGAATAATTTTTAAATCCGCCCCAAGTTCAAGGCAATACTGAACGATGTTGTAGGTAAAACTGTCATAATTATCAATCATTACTATCATACGGCTCTTCCTCTTACCAGGCTTTAATCACATTATACAGGCTATCGCGTTCGATCGGTTCAAATCCGCTGTTTTTTATAAGGGCGACGTACTCTTGGAGATTGATACCGTGAGCACTCGCGGCACCGGCGGCGGAGTTGATCGATTCTTTTTCAATCGTTCCGTCCAAATCATTCGCTCCAAATTCCTGAGCAACAAGCGCTAAATTGACCGTAGAGGTTACCCAGTAGGCTTTCAGATTCGGGACATTATCCAATACGATTCGGCTGATTGCCATTGTTTTGAGAATCTCATGCGCTGTAATAAATTCTTTGACGTTCAAAAAGTTGTTTTCGCTCTGATACACAAGAGGGATAAAACAGTTAAATCCAGAGGTTGTGTCCTGAAGATCGCGAATGCGCATCATGTGATCGATTCTGTGAATACGCTCTTCTACGTGTCCGAAGAGCATCGTCACATTGGATTTCATCCCTTTTTCATGCCATTTGCGATGAATTTCAAGCCACTGCTGAGAGTTTACTTTTCCCTTGCAGATATAATCACGAACTTTTTCATCGAAAATTTCAGCACCGCCGCCCGGCATCGAATCGACACCGTTCGCAATCATCAAATCCAAAATTTCATCATAGCTTTTACCGTACTCTTCCGCTAAAAAATGAACTTCTGCCGCTGTAAGTGCTTTGATGTGCAGCTGGGGATGGCGCTCTTTGATTTTTCGAAAAATTTCCAAATACCATTCTAATCCTGTTTCCGGGTTATGGGCAGAGACGATATGCACTTCCGATATACCGCGCCCCGCGATATCATCGGTAATCGCCAAAATCTCTTCATGGCTCATGGTATACGGCTTTGGATTCTTTCGACTCGCACTGTAGGCGCAAAACTTGCACACATCTTTACAGATATTGGTGGGGTTGATGTGCCGATTGATGTTGAAAAAAGTTTGCTTGCCGTGCAGTGCAATACGACGCTCGTCTGCGAGCTCCCCAAGGGTAAAAAGATCTAAATCATAAAGCCCAACCGCTTCATCCAACGTCAACCGCTCATGCCGTTTTACTTTCTCGATAATGTCCATACTAAAATCTTTATTGCTTATTTTTTGACGCATTATACCGAAAGAAAAACGGTACAATATCCTCAAAAAGAAGTTAGTATGAGCATTACTGAAGATATTGAAGACCTCATCGAATCCAATGCGAGTGATTTCGAAATTTCCAAGCTGTTTAAAACCTTTATTCACGACTATAAAAACTCTCTGAACGATGTTTTTGAACGTAATCAAGGGAAAGACTTTTTGGTGACGCACACCCGAACGCTTGATACCATTATCGTATTGATGTACAAAACCGTATTGCGTCGGATGTTCGGCAATTATCTCCCTATGCGCAGCAATATCCCCATCGCTTTGATTGCATTGGGAAGCTATGGACGCGAACAGCTGTGTGTTCACAGCGATATCGACCTAATGATCGTTTATGAAAATGTTGGCGGCTACAATACCTCAGCCATCATCGAAAAATTTCTTTATCTAGCGTGGGATGCAGGGTTGAAACTCGGTCACCGCGTTCATGAGAGCGGCGATTTACTCAAAGCGTCACGCGATGACATTACGATTAAAACCGCATTTATGGAATCTCGTCTGATTGTCGGTTCCCCTTTTACATGGAATACGGTACAAAGTCGTCTCAATCTGATTCGTCATGACAATCCCAAAACGTACGTCCTTGCAAAAATTCAAGAAGCCAATGTACGCCGTACCAAATATCCTTTTTCCATGCAACCCAACATCAAAGAAGGAGTTGGAGGTTTACGGGATTCACAGCTGCTCTATTGGATTGCTAAAACCGTTTACGGCGTCGGTTCCCTCAAAGAACTGACCGGAATTCTTTTTAATGAAGAGCAATACCGAGAATACCGTATAGCATTAGAGCTGCTTTTTCGTGTTCGAAGCGCATTGCATCTCCTTAGCGGCAAACAACAAGACCAACTCGTCCTTGATTATATGCCGCGCATTGCTCGAATGCTTGGATTTAACGATGAACGCCGACTTGTCACAAAACTCCTAGAAGCACAATGGCGCATCAATAATTTCACTCAGATTTACGTCAAAAAAATGGCGCGGATCTACTTGTATGACGCATCACAAATACCACAGCTGCGTATGGCACGAATACGCAAAGGGTTTTACGTCATAAACGATACCCTCTATGCATCCTACAATCTGCCCACACCCGGCATTGATACGTTATTGGAAATTTTAGTCAGTTTGGAGGATAAAGAGTGGCAATTTGATTCGAGCGTGCTGTTCCATTTCACCTACACAACCATTAAACACCCACTAAAACCAAAAACGCACACCCTGATACGAAAGCTTTTTGAGAGAAATCATCTGTATGTTGTTCTTAAACTTTTTTACGATGCAGGAATACTGCAGCACCTCATCGGCGCTTTTAAAAAAGTTCTCCATTTACCGCAATTTGACGGATACCATCATTATCCGGTTGATTTGCATTCGATCAAATGCATTGAAGCTCTCGAGTCGATCAAGGACCCTTACGTAGAAGCCCTTTACAAACCTCTCAGTTTGTCTGACAAGCTGTTACTTAAAGCCACGGTATTGCTTCATGATACCGGCAAAGGACGCAAACAAGAGCACAGCGAGGTAGGGACAAAATTGATCGTCCCGTTTATAAAAAGTCTTAAACTACCCGCCAATCAGATTGAACGTTCGGCTCTTCTGGTACGCCATCATGTGACGATGAGCAATGTCGCTTACCGTGAAAACATCTACAATGAAAAAACACTCTACCAATTTATGTCAAAAATCAAAACACCCGAAAATCTTAAACTTCTTTACATCCTTACCTACGCTGATATCAACGGTGTAGGTCCCGGAACGTACACCAGTTTTGGTGCCAATTTACTCCATGAACTGTATGAAGCATCACTCGAAATAGCTTCTCAAAACGACCGAATCACCGATGCCGTCAAACGACAGTACAAAGAGCGAAAACTCCTTCATGATTTTGATTTCTCGATTCTCAGTAAGATTGAGCAGAAAAAAGTTCTCTCGATTGAATCCAATCTCTTCTTCTTTAAACATACTACGAATGAAATCATCACCCTATCAAAAGAAGCTTTCAACTGTCAAAACTTTACCTATCAACTCAATACCCAAAGAGGTCTTGTACTCCATATTTTTCGAAAAATTCCCTTAAATTTGGGATATCTACTCGGAAAGCTCAGCTATCTTGATGTGGCATCGATGGATATTTTTACCCTCTTTGATGAAGTCAAATACTTTAAAATTGAATTTTTACAACGCCCCAGCGAAGAAAATATGGAAGATATTAAAATGGTGATCGAAGAGGCCTTCGATATGTCCAAAAAACTCGACCTCCCAAAGCCCCTCATCAAGCCCAAAGAGATTACTCTGGATTGCGACCATTCAATACATTATGCACAGCTCAATCTCAACACTACCAACCAACGGGGGTTACTGGCCTATTTTGTCCAACTGTTTGACGAAGCAAATATCAATATTGCTACAGCGAAGATTCATACCGATAAAAATAGAGCACGTGATCACTTCTTAATCGAAAAACAAAACAGGATGTGCGATAATGCGCGTGAAATAATTGCCAAATTGGTAGGAGTGTAACTATGTGCGGAATCGTTGGATATGTCGGAAAAAAGCCCGTCAAACAAATTCTTATTGACGGGCTTCGCGAGCTTGAATATCGCGGCTACGACTCTGCCGGTATCGCCGTATTGCAAAACCACCAATTTTCTCTGTTTAAAGCGGTCGGCAAACTGATCAATCTCGAAGAGAAAGCACAAGCGTTTGAAACCGATGGATTCTCTGTCGGTATCGGGCATACTCGCTGGGCGACACACGGTAAACCCACAGAGCTCAACGCGCATCCCCATCTTGGTGAGAATTCGTACGTCGTACACAACGGCATTATCGAAAACTATCAAGAACTAAAAGCCATGCTCTCGGGGCATGGGGTGAAATTTTTGAGCCAAACCGATACCGAAGTCATTGTCCATCTTTTCGAATTTCAGCTTAAAACCGCCGCTACCGCATTTGAAGCATTTACCCAAACTCTTGCGCAACTCTCGGGAGCTTACGCCATCTTACTGGTCAATGCTTCTGTCGATGACACCATCTTTTTTGCCAAACACGGTTCTCCGATGATTCTGGGACGCAACAGAGAGGGTGAAACACTTTTTGGCTCATCCGATGCCGCGCTCATTGGCAAATGCCACGAAGTCATCTATCTTGAAGATGGTCACTATGGCTATGCATCTGCCAAGGGAATTTCCCTTTTTGATGATAACAATCTTCCCGTTAATCTTCAGTTTACCCCATTGAGCGAAAACAAACTCTCTGCCCAAAAAGAGGGTTACCGCTTTTTCATGGAAAAAGAGATTTATGAGCAGAGCAACGTCCTCTCCGATACGCTGATGGGGCGTTTGCGAGATGAAACTGTTTATTTTGAAGAATTAGACCCTCACCTCTTTAATGGAATCAATGAAATTAAATTGTGTGCATGCGGCACAAGCTACCATGCTGCGCTAACCGCCAGCTATCTACTAGAGCGTCATGCGAAAATCCGTACTTCCGTCGAAATCGCAAGTGAATTCCGATATCGAGAACCCTTTTTGACCCCGGATACTTTATTTGTTGTCATCAGTCAAAGCGGAGAGACTGCCGATACGCTGGAGAGTCTTAAAATGGCCAAAAAATTCGGCCTTAAAACAATGGTTATATGCAACGTAGACAACTCTTCCATGGTTCGTCTTGCCGATGCCTCGATTCTCACTCGTGCAGGGATCGAAAAAGGGGTAGCATCCACCAAAGCGTTTGCAACCCAAGTATGTGTTTTATGGATGCTAAGTCTGTTTTTGGCACGTGAGCGCAAGACTCTTAAAACTCTAGAAATCAAACACCAAATTCATCTTCTACGAGCCCTCCCCTTGAGCGTAGTAGTTGATCCTGCATTACACGAACAGTTACGTCGCCTCAGTAAGCGCTATCTTCATGGACATGGATTTTTCTTTATCGGACGCGATGTCTTCTTTCCACTTGCCCTTGAAGGGGCGCTAAAGCTCAAGGAAATTACGTATCTGCATGCCGAGGGGTACCCAAGCGGTGAGATGAAACACGGGCCTATTGCTCTTGCGGACCCTGAGCTCTTTACCATCGCATTGTTACCGCAACATAAACTTTACGAAAAAACCAAAAGCAATATTGAAGAGCTAAGCGCCCGTGATTCTACTATCTGTTCTATCAGCCCTTTGGACTTTGACAAAGCCGATGATCATATCAAAACCAAAATGAGCGAAGACTACATGCTAGAGTTTTTTGAAATGATGGTGGTATTGCAGCTTCTCTCGATGGAAATTGCCATCCGTCTCGGTAACGATGTTGATATGCCCCGTAATCTCGCCAAAAGTGTTACCGTAGAATAACATATTAACACAGAAATATCACTTTCAAAATACTTTAACCTCTATTGAGGTAATCTAAATTAAATTAAATGATATTAATCACCATAAGGGGCTTTTCTCATATGAATACTAACCGTAAAATCCTTTTCATCGTTGCCCTCATGTTAATCGGACTTGCCATTGCTACTATTACCAATGTAGCACTAAACTTTCGCGAGTATGGCTACAACAACGCCGTAGAAAAATCAAAGATGACCGCTGAAATCGTTCGTGATGGCTTAACAGCCCACATGGTGAATGGGATGATGGATAAGCGTCAGTTTTTTCTTTCCAGTATTGCCGATATCAAAGATGTTCAATCACTCTGGATTGTTAGATCCAGTAATGTTATTGCCCAGCACGGTGAAGGGATGCAAAATGAGCATGCCAGAGATGAAATCGACAAAAAAGTCCTCAAAGAAGGAATCCTTGTCCGCAAAATTACTGAAGATTCTCAAAATGCTATTTTACGGGTAACCATCCCTTATATTGCATCCGCCTATGGGAGCCCAAACTGTCTCAGCTGCCACAACGCAAAAGAGGGGGATGTTCTCGGTGCCATTAGTATGGAATTTAACATCAACGATATCCGTCAAACAGGTGCCATGACGATTGCTAAAATTTTTGGTATTAATCTTCTCTTTTTAATCGTAGCACTGTGGGTAACGAATCACTATTTCAAACCGTATATGAATTTGCTTGAAAATCTTCAACTTGGGATTAAACGGGCACGCACCGGGGATTTTTCCTACCGTTTTAAAACAACGTTGAAGGATACCGGGAGTGAAGTGGCTGAGCAGATGAATACCCTCTTTGAAAAAATGGAAGAGACGTTTGGAGGAATTAAACGTGACCTAAACACCTTCATGTCGCGCTCGAATATCTCCTGTGCCGATCCTCTCAATTCTGCAGGAGCTATTATCAAAGAGCTTTCTGATGTTTATAAATTCAAAAAAACCATCGAACTGGACAGTTCAAAAGAAGCAATCTATGATCGTTTCGTCTACATTCTCAAAGAAAGATATCATTTCACTCACTTCGCGCTGTATGAGGTGGAAAAACAAACCAAAGAACGTAAGCTCATCTACATTACCGATCATAAAAGCTTCTGTCAGCCAATAGTCGATCATGATGCGGCAGAATGTCGTGCGTATCGTACCAACAGCGATATCTATTCGACAGATTTCCCTAACGTATGCCAACATTGTTCCGCTGATGACAAAGAGTACACCTGTATTCCGTTTAACATCAACGAAGATCTTGCCCTCATCCTTTCGTATTCTGCAAAAGATACTGAGACAATCGAAATGTTAAACTCAGCCCTACCGAGTATCAAAAACTATTTTGAAGCCGCTAAGGCCGTTATTGAGAGCAGAACACTCATGGACAAACTCCGTGATTCATCGCTACGTGATGGAGCAACACACCTCTATAATCGCCGATTTTTAGAAGAGTTTATTGATAAAACTGCAGAACAGGCATTACGCTCACATATCAGCTATTCTATTCTCATGATTGATATTGATTATTTTAAAATGGTAAATGATACCTACGGACATGACTCTGGCGATATTGTTATTAAATCTTTGGCTGAAATTTTACAATCAACCGTTCGCAAGGCCGATCTTCCTATCCGCTACGGTGGGGAAGAATTCCTTATTTTGTTACACAATACAACACAAGAGGGGGCACTCCAGGTAGCAGAGAAAATTCGTACTCTTTTTGCTTCAAAAAAA
>JAUXSZ010000139.1 GCA_030679635.1 Sulfuricurvum sp.
CGATACGCTCTGCCGCGATGTCACCTCGACCCTTCAGGGAAAATATCCGCTTCGTGTTATCCACTATGAGGGATCAACCAAAGAAGTTTATGCCGATAAGACAATGCTCGATCTTGTTATCACCAACCTCATCGACAATGCGATCAAGTATTCCGACGATGTGGTCACACTCAGACTAACCGAACAGCGTATAGAGGTTATCGATCTAGGCATCGGCATCGCCCCACATGAACTGGAACTCATCGTGAGTAAATTCTACCGTGTTCAAAAAAACAGCTGGGATAATTCGATGGGGCTCGGACTTGCCATCGTCAGCTACATTCTAAAGCTGCATGATTCAATTCTCCATATTGAAAGCACTTTGGGAATCGGATCCACCTTTTCGTTTTCCATTCAAACATTTCGTCCAAAAACAACCAATGCACGGTCATGATTCAACGATATCAAATCCTCACACCTCTCATACAGCACCTTAGCCATCACGGAATCACTCCCATATTCGTCGGCGGATGCGTCCGTGATCATCTGCTGGGAAAGGAGAGTTTGGACATCGATATCGAACTCTACGGGATCAACGATTCCACCTCTCTGCCAAACATTTTAAAACCGTTCGGAAAAATCAATGAGGTCGGGAAATCCTTTGGCGTCTACAAGTTCCACCATAAAGGATACAGCATCGATCTCTCCCTCCCTCGTACGGAAAACAAATCAGGGAGAGGACATAAGGGATTTGAGGTTCAAACCTACAGCGATCTGGATTTTGTCACAGCATCGGTACGGCGAGATTTTACGATCAACGCCATAGGCTATAACCCGCTAACACAGACCCTCCTCGATCCCCACAACGGAACCTCCGACTTACACGCCAAACGGTTGAGATGCGTAGACCCTTGCACCTTTGTTCAAGATCCTTTGCGTGTGTTGCGCGCCGTACAGTTTGTTGCCAGATTTGAGCTGACCTGCGATCCTGAGCTCTTGACCCTTTGTGCCCAGATGATTGAAAAAGGTGCTTTGGAAGAGCTCCCCAAAGAGCGCATTTTTGAAGAACTCAAAAAACTCTTCCTTCTAGCTTCCAAACCCTCCATCGGTATGGAACTGTTGCGCCAAATGGGAGGTTTGCCTTTTTTCACGCCGCTTGATCTGTATGAAAACACCCCCCAAGACCCTGCCTCTCACCCCGAGGGGAACGTATGGATACACACCCTTATGGCGCTGGATGTGATGGCATCTTTGCGCACAGGAGATCCCAAGCGCGACCTAACCCGGATGTTTGCCGTGTTATTGCACGACTGTGCCAAACCGATCACCACCATCATCGAAAACGGAAAACTCAACGCTCCTCGCCACGCCCAGATGGGGGTGGAAATCGGTAGAGTATTTTTAGAAAAAATCACCGATGAACACGCCCTGAGAGAAGAGGTTCTTCCCCTTATCCGTTATCACGGCGCCGTACGCAAACTCCATCATGCACCGGCATCTGAAATCCTCCGCCTGAGCACCCACGTGTGTATCGAAGACTTGATTCCTGTATCGCAGGCTGATTTTTTAGGACGGGAATTCAACGGTACCGCTCCAACACACTTTCACGCAGGCGAATGGCTTTACTCCGAAGCCTCGAGGTTAGGAGTGTTATCCGCTGGGCCGGAGCCCTTGATCATGGGGAGAGATCTCATTGACATGGGGCTCACTCCCAATGAACGCTTTAAGGAGATCTTGCACCGTTCCTACGAAGCACAGCTCGATCAGCAATTTTTTACCAAAGAAGAGGCGATTGCTTGGTTAAAAACCTATTTAGTAATAGCTTTGTAATGGAAACTGTATTACAATATCACGACAAAATGACGCAAGGCCTTGTATGATCGATAAAATATTTTTCAACTTCACGCGACTCAGCGCGCTCCTGATTCTCGTTATCGTGGCGTGGATTTTTGTGGTTTTATTTAACCACTCACTCGAAGCGATGAACACGTTCGGTCTGGATTTCATTACCCGCGACGAATGGGCTCCGAATCTCGATAAATTCGGAGCATATGCCGCTATTTTGGGTTCCATCATCTCCACTACTCTCGCGATGCTTTTGGCCGTTCCGATTGCTGTCGGTGTTGCCATATTCTTGAGCGAAATAGCCCATGATAAAATAAAAGGGTTCTTCGGTGTCAGCGTCGAACTCCTCGCGGCCATTCCATCAGTCATCTACGGCATGTGGGGGCTCTTCTACTTTGTCCCCATTATCCGTGATATCTTCGGAGGATTGGGGATCGGATTACTCGCAGCGGGAATTGTTTTGGCCATTATGATTTTGCCATTTATGGCCGCAGTAACACGCGATGCGATGAACACCACCCCCGATATCCTCAAAGAGTCCGCATACGCCCTTGGCGGAACCCAATGGGACGTTATCAAAGACATTATCATCCCCTACGCAAAAGCGGGAATCATCGGTTCTCTTATCTTAGCACTGGGGCGAGCCATCGGGGAGACAATGGCGGTAACCTTCGTCATGGGGAACGTTCATCATGTTCCGGGATCAATTCTAGATCCGACAACCTCCATACCGGTAACCCTCGCAAACGAGTTTACCGAAGCCGATTCGTCCCTCTATTTCTCAAGTCTCTTCGGACTTGCCTTGACCTTGCTGATCATGAGCTTTGTCGTCATTGCGGTCGCTAAATTTTACTTTTTACGAAAAGCGAGGAGAGCATCATGACCGCCGTACAAAAACGCATTGTGATCAACAAGATTGCCCTAACCCTTTCAACCCTCAGCGCCCTCATTGCGTTGGCTTTTTTGTTTTGGATTTTGGGTGTTTTAGTGATGAAAGGGATCAGTGCCCTTAACTGGAATATTTTTATCTTTGAAGGGGCCCCTCCCGGATATGCAGAGAGCGGTCTTAAGCATGCTCTCGTGGGTCAAGCGATCTTAATCGGGATGGCGACCGCTATCGGTGTCCCCTTGGGAATTCTGGCGGGTACTTATTTGAGCGAATACGGTAAAAATTCCAAGCTTGCCCACACCATCCGGGACATCTCCGATATTATGATGTCTGCCCCCTCGATTGTCATAGGGGCCTTCGTTTATGCCGTCGTCGTTATCCCTATGGGACATTTTAGTGCTTGGGCCGGGGCGATTGCCCTTGGAATCATCATGATCCCGGTTATATTGCGCACGACGGACGACATGCTACAGCTCGTCCCCGGGGAACTGAGAGAAGCGGCTTTTGCCTTGGGTGCGCCGAAATACAAAGTGATTTTGAGCGTTGTCTATCGCGGAGCAAAAGCCGGGATTTTGACGGGGGTATTGCTGGGGATCGCTCGTGTAGGAGGGGAAACGGCACCGCTGCTGTTCACCTCGTTTAACGATAACTTCTTCACCACCGATCTCAATGCGGCGATGCCTTCGCTTACGGTGACGATATTCAACTACGCGACCAGTCCGTATGAAGATTGGCAACAGCTGGGATGGGCGGCAGCTTTCATCCTCTCAATGTTTATTTTGGGTCTAAATATATTAGGGCGAGTGATCTTATTCGCCGGAAAAAAAGGGAAATAACACATGGCAAGCATCATTGATATCAAAGAAGAATGCGCACTTCACGTACGTGATTTTGAATTCACCTACAAAGGGTCATCGGCTCCGAGCTTGAAAAAAGTAACGATGCCCATTGCCAGACACTCCATCACGGCCCTCATCGGTCCCTCTGGATGCGGTAAAACAACCTTACTTCGCTCATTCAACCGGATGCATGATCTCTATCCCGGAAACAGCTACGGCGGCGAAATAGAGTTTGAGGGGCGCAATATCCTAACCCCAAAAGAAGACTTGATTCAGCTACGTACCAAAATCGGGATGATCTTCCAAAAACCGACGGCATTTCCGATGTCTATCTTTGACAACGTCGCGTACGGCATGCGTTTGCAGGGGATCAAAAACAAAACAGAGCTGAACGACCGTGTTGAAAAAGCGCTCAAAGATGCCGCCATCTGGAAAGAGGTAAGCGATCGATTAAAGCATGACGCAAACGGCCTCTCGGGAGGACAGCAGCAGCGCTTATGCATCGCCCGAGCCATCGCCGTGGAGCCAGAAGTATTGTTGTTTGACGAACCGACCTCCGCACTTGACCCTATTTCGACCCAAGGGATCGAGAAGCTCGTTATCGAGCTCAAGGAACGGGTAAGCATCATCATCGTGACGCACAACATGCAACAAGCTGCGCGCGTAAGCGACTATACGGGATTTATGTATCTGGGTGAACTCATTGAGCTGGGTCAGACCGAAGAACTCTTCGTTACCCCTAAAGAAAAACTTACCCAAGAGTACATCACGGGCAAGTTTGGTTGATCGATTCCGATAGGAAAAATATTCCTATCGATACCTTTATTTACGTTTCTTCGTGTTCTTTTTTTCTTCTTTAGCTTTACCACTTACTTCGCTATCAATCTCAATCACCGTGTGGACATTTCCTCTTGGATAAAAATCCGCAACGACTTTTAAGCGCTTAGGCGCGATTTTATCCTCAAAGAGGCTGTAAATCTCGTTCGCACTGTTTTCGTGCGAAATATGGCGGTTTCTGAATGAATTAATATACAGTTTAATGGCTTTGAGCTCCGCCACAAACTTATCAGGGGTATATTCAATCGTTATCGTCGCGAAATCGGGATATCCGCTGCGCGGACACAAACAGGTAAATTCGGGAAGAATCACTTTTATCACATAATCACGCTCATGCGCATTAGGCCAAATTTCAAAATCTTTTTCAATATCAAAATCGGCTACTATTTGTTCTCCGTATTTCATTCTCTATCCTTTAATGTGATTTTACCGTGAAAATTACCTTGTCGATAATTGATTTTTAGCCTTTTAGCAATCTCGTCACTCTGTTCGTCCTCGATCATGTTCATCCATGTCGCCACGCCGGACAAATGGGCGGCACGGTTAAGCCCTTCCAAAAGGTATTGATACTTTTCTTCTTTAATATGGCGGGCAAAGAGCGGGTCAAAACGGACATAATCAACCTGAAAATCTTTAAGGTACATCATTGTCGTATGGTTTCCACCGTATTTATCCAGAGCAATTTTGTAGCCAACACTACGGTATTGCGAAATTTGTTCTCGAAAGCGTTTAATTTGAGGACAATACTCTTTTTCATCCATCATTATAATCACCTTCTCTTTTGCATCGGGATAACGTTGCAACAATTCCAAAGCATATTGAAAAAAGAATCCGTTTCGCAACGTTACCGTGGAGAGCGTTAACGCATAACGGCTACTGTCATTGGAGGCCATTGCAACCACCATTGCTAAAATGTCGCTTTCAAACTCCCGCATCTTCCCTATACGGTTTAAAAAGGGGATAAATCGGCTTTGGTGTATAAATCCCCCCTTCTCATCTATTAATTTAAACGAAGCGACACTCAACGGTATTTTGTCACAACAAACGGTTTGGAGCGCAATCGAATAACGATGCAAATGCAAAGCATCCAAAACCGACCGTTCCAATTGTGCCGGTATAATATTATCACTGTCGGTGAATGTTTTTTTATCTTTGTTAGCGTATTGCAACTCATAAAGGCGCGTCAAAATCTCTTTTTGATTTTTTATGTGTTTGGTATCGAGCAGAACCGCTGAAAATCTCACCTCAATATCTTTGATAATGTATTCTTGATATTTTGCTAAAAAAAGTTCAACAAGGGGGGTATAATCATCCTTCTCCCCCATCAGTAAAAGGATAAAATCCCCCCCCTTAAAACGGCAAACAGGGAGTACTTTAATCTCTTTTGAACCAAAAAATTTATTTATTTGAATGGCTGTTTTTTGTAAAACCTCATCTCCATTTTTAACACCATAGCGTTCATTTATGTCCATAAGATTATCAATACTGATCATAACTATGGTTCCGATTTTATGTTTAGTCCAACTTTGATAAATTTTAAAAAAATATTCTGGAGTAAAGGTATGAGTAGTAGGCTCGGTTATGTGTTCATAGCCGCTTTGATTGATTAGAAAAAAGAGAAAATAGATAGCCGTAGCCAGCAAGATAAAGAAAAAGAAAATAAGAGAAGCCAAAGTAGTATCGGGTTGTGTAAAAAGATAATAGAGGGCGATAACACTTAGCAAAAAGATGGGCAACCCCATCCGAAGTGCTAACACAAAATGGTGAGACCGCTCTTTTTTTTCAGTATAAGTCATAGACTTAGATATCTAAGTGTTTGACATCTTTGGCATGTGTTTCGATGTAGTTACGGCGTGGTTCAACATCATCCCCCATAAAGAGGCTAAAGGATTCACTGGCCGATTCGGCATCTTCTACGGTAATACGTAGCAAAATGCGATTTTCAGGAGTCATCGTTGTTTCCCACAGTTGCTCAGGATTCATTTCACCAAGACCTTTATAACGCTGGATGTATGACCCTTTTTTTGCATGATCGGTAACCGTTGTCAACAGTTCAAGCAAATCTCCCTCAAGCGGCAAATTCCAATCTTGTATCTTTTGAAAAATATAGTTGGCTTCGGCAAAATGGGGAGAAGCAAACAGTTCATCATTCACGTGAAGCTCTTCCAATCCCTCTTTGGTTTGAACAAAGAGATGCATGTCGTCATCGTTAATGCTCTTTGAGAGGATATTGTTCCCTTTTCCATTCAAAAATGTCTCTACATAAGGGTAAAGTTCAGAAAGAGGAAGACCGATTAAATCAGGATTTTCGATGAAATAACGGATCAGTTCAACAAGTGCGTATCGACGCTCAAGGGAATCAAGGGTACTGCGGTAATGGTCCACCATTTTAAAATACGAAACGAGATCATTTACGCCGACATTTAGATTGTCTAATTCCAACGCCTCAATACCGTTTTCAATCAAAAAGGCATTCATCACCCGATCATCTTTAAAATAAATCTCTTTTTTCCCTTTTTTATACCGATATAGCGGCGGTTGCGCGAGGTATAAATAGCCGTTTTCAACGATTTTAGGAAGGTATCGGAAGAAAAATGTGAGCAACAGGGTTTGAATATGGCTACCGTCAACGTCGGCATCGGTCATGACAATAACTTTATGATAACGGAGTTTTGCTTCGTTAAACTCTTCCCCGATACCGCAACCAAGCGCCGTAATCATGTTGGTAATCTCTTCGGATTTTAAAATTTTATCCAAACGGGATTTTTCGACATTGAGGATTTTACCTTTGAGCGGCAAAATCGCTTGAAAAACACGGTCACGCCCCTGCTTCGCTGAACCGCCCGCAGAATCTCCTTCGACGAGATAGAGTTCGCTGATGCTCGGATCTTTACTCTGACAGTCCGCCAGTTTACCCGGTAGGGTTCCTACGGTCATTGCATCTTTGCGACGGGTCAATTCACGTGCTTTTTTTGCCGCTTCCCGTCCACGCGCTGCCATAAGTGCTTTTTGTATGATAACTTTGGCTTGAAGCGGGTTTTCCTCAAAATATTTGGTTAACCGTTCATATGTTGCTTTTTGCACTAACGGACGGACGTAGGTGTTTCCCAATTTTCCTTTGGTTTGCCCTTCAAACTGCGGTTCAGGAACACGAACCGATACAACACAGATAAGTCCCTCAGAAACATCTTCACCTGAGAGCGGGATGTCTTTTTCTTTGGCATTTCCATTTTGTTTGTTGTAGTTGGAGATAACACGTGTCAAACCGGCACGAAAACCTGCTTCATGCGTACCGCCGTTAGGGGTATTGATGTTATTGACGAAGGTGTACATCTTTTCTTCATAACTTTCGTTATACATGATGGCGATGTCCATCTCGATGTCTTCGATTTTTTCATTGAATTCATACGGAACGGCAACGACCACTTTTTTATTCATATCGGAAACGAATTGGGTAATACCGCCTTCAAAATGGTAGGTATTGTCGGCACCGTTTCGATCATCTTTAAATTTGATTGTGATACGAGGATTCAAATAAGCGAGTTCTTTAAACCGTTTGGCAAGATAATCGTAATCAAACGTTATTGTCTCGGTAAAAATGGACGGATCGGGTGCAAACTCAATCATTGTCCCTTTTTTACGGGTTGTTCCAATAGCGGCTAAAGGCTCTTGCGGGATTCCGCATTTAAAATCTTGTTCAAATATTTGACCTTCTCGAAAAATAGTCATTTTAAGGTCACTGCTCAATGCATTAACAACTGAAACCCCTACCCCGTGTAAACCGCCGGAGACTTTATAGGTATCTTTATCAAATTTTCCACCGGCGTGCAATACGGTCAATACAACGGTTGCCGCAGATATCCCTTCGGTTGGGTGAATGTCGGTCGGAATACCGCGTCCATTATCACTTACGATAGCAGTACCATTTTTTGTCAAGGTAACATTTATGGTATCACAATGCCCCGCCATCGCTTCATCAATCGAATTATCAACAACTTCGTAGACAAGGTGATGAAGACCGCGATGACCCGTATCGCCGATGTACATACCGGGTCGTTTACGAACGGCTTCTAACCCTTTGAGGACTTTAATATTGCTGGCACCGTAATTTTGTTCCATAATTGCTCCAAATAGGACGTTAAAAGGTGCATTTTATCGCATTTAATCTAAAAAGTAAGTTGTGTGAAACAAACCCTCAGAGGGGTTTGAAGGAAAGTGTGTAAAGGGTTAAATAACGATTGGCATAACGATGGTTTTAAAATTTCCTTCTTTTATGACAAAAGGTTGATTCGATTCGTTGGCTTCGAGTGTAAATTCATTACCGTTAATTTGTCCTAAAAAATCAAGAATATAGCGGCTATTGATGGCTAATATAAAAGGGATATCAAACCCATTCTCTATTTCAACGGCTGTTTTTGCTTCAATGTTGTCATCGCTTAAACTTTCAAACAAAATAGTATCTTTTTGAAAAGTCAATTTTAAATCATTTGAAATAGTGGTAATTTGCTTGATAGCGGTAATGATGGCGGCTTTTGGCAACGTTATGGTGCGTGATGCTTCTTTGGGGATAATCCGTGTGTAATCCGGAAATTTGCCATTAATAAGTTTGGTAAAAAAGAGGGAATCTTCGGATTTTATAATGAGATGGGTGTTGTCGTAATAAATTTCAATATTCGTTGAAAAAAGTTTTTGAATCTCAATGATCGCTTTTTTAGGGACGATTATAGAAAGTTCATGGTCATTTTGGCTTTCTATATGTACCAAAGCTAACCGTCTTGTATCGGTAGATACAAAATTTATTTGATTATTTTTGATATCGATCAAAGCACCGTTGAGTTCAAACTTCGGATTGTTGGTATCGGTTGCCGGCGTTATTTTTTTCAATGATTCTATTAAAATTTGAGAATTGATGGCGATGTTTGGTTTTTCTTCGATGGTTGGAAATTGAGGAAATTCAGAACTTTTATAGGTTGGTAATTTAAAATTGGATCTTTTTTGACGTATGTGCAGATTTTCTTTTAAAAATTCTATCTCTATCTCTTCATCTTTGAGTATCCGTATAATATCCAGCAATTTTTTACCGTTTGCCGTTACAGAGCCTGGCTCTATTACGGTTAAGGCATTGGTTTGAATGGTTAATCCAATTTCATAATCAGTGGCTTTTGCACTGAGTGTTCTTCCATCGGTACTTAATAAAATATGGGATGTGATTTGAGAGGTATCTTTTTTTTCTAGGAAAGGTTGCAGATGAAGTAATATGTTTTCTAAAATGGACTTATCAATGGTTATTTTCATAACGAATTTCCTTTTTATTTTATATCTTAAATAGTTAGTAGTTAGTAATAAGGGGGTGTGAATGTGTGAAGAAACACATTTTTTCCCTTACAGCTGGGGTGAATAGGCGTGATCAAAAGGTTTTGTTTCATTCACATCTATTCACTGGTAACGAATTATATCTTTTTTAAATCACCTTTACAATTAGAATATTATTCGGAGGTCATTGTTGATATTTTATTGGCGAGTTCATCAATTTTTACTTTGAAATCTTCATCATTTTTCATCAGTTCATTTATTTTTTTCATCGTATGACTGACGGCCGTGTGATCTTTCATTCCAAAATATTGGGCGAGTTGAGGCATGGAATTGGGCGTCAAATTTCGTGAGAGATATATAGCGATACGGCGCGCATAAACAATGTTGCTGTTACGACTTTTTGAGCGTATTTCACTTGATTTGACATTGAGTTCTTTGGAAACGATTTCCATGATGAGATCGGTCGTAATGTTGTTCCGTTTTTCTGCCATTTGTTCTTTAAGGACATTGCGTGCGAATTCTATGTTGACGTCGACACCCATGAGTTGTGAATAGGCATTGAGTTTTGAGAGTATCCCCTCGATTTCTCTCGTATTATTTTCAATAATGGTTGCCACATAATTGATGACCTCTTTATCGAGTTTTACACGATTGATTTCACACTTCT
Source organism: Sulfuricurvum sp. (assembly GCA_030679635.1). Lineage (GTDB taxonomy): Bacteria > Campylobacterota > Campylobacteria > Campylobacterales > Sulfurimonadaceae > Sulfuricurvum. The sequence goes on from JAUXSZ010000139.1 coordinate 10,370, forward strand.
TTTTGATAATTTCAATTTTAGTTTCAAGCCCAGGGGGTTGTATATCCGCTACTAAGCCCCATTCAAAGCGGCTTTTAAGCCGTTCTTCGAGACCTGCTATCTTTTTAGGGTGTTTGTCGGAGGTGATAATAATCTGCTTGTTTTCATTGCGAAGCGCTTCGAACGTATGAAAAAATTCTTCCTGTATCTGATTTTTATTACTGAGAAATTGTATGTCGTCGATGAGAAGGAGATCGCATTTACGATATTTATCTTTGAAGCGGTCCATCGTTCGATTACTCAGGTGACGGCTAAAATCGTTGAGAAACTGTTCAACCGAAGTATAAATAACGGTTTTGCCTTGCGCTAGCATTACATTTCCCACGGCTTGCATCAAGTGTGTTTTGCCTAAACCGACTCCGCCGTAGATAAAGAGGGGGTTGTAGACGATTCCCGGTTTTTCACTAACGCTTTTAGCCGCGACATACGCAAAATTATTGGAACCGCCCACGACAAAATTTTGAAAAGTATAGGAAGGATTCAGCAGGGCAATAGGGGTTTTGTCGCTGTGTGTCGGTGTCGCCGGTATCGAGTGTTGAACGGAGGCTGTATTTTGTGACTTTACGAGAATCGATACGGCGGGTTTAACGCCGGTTTTTATTTCAAAAAGATGGGATATTTTATCGGCATATTTGGTTCGGATCCAATTGGCTATTAAAAGATTTGGGGCATTGTAAACAGCGAGATTGCTTTTTGATTCTTCTTCATTAAAGGTGAGCTGTTTAATGTACCGATTGTAATCAATTTCACTTATTTCGTTTTTGAGCATTTGGATGACCATGCTGCCGATGTTCTTCATTCTTTATCTCCAACCATGTGAATAGTATTGCAGAATAATACACTTTTTCCCCTATAATTGGGGATATATTTGATGTGAATAATTCTATTCACATAGGTGAATGGAGAAACAATGATAATTTTAGGAATTGATCCGGGGACACGCAATTGCGGATACGCTCTTATTTCTTTGGAAGGGCAAAAAATCAAATTGGTGGAAGCAGGGCTGATAAAAATAAAAAGTGAAGGGCTTCAATATCAGATTCCGCAAATTGCTGAAGCGCTTGAACAGATTTTTACTATCCATGCTATCGATGAAGTCGCCATGGAAGATATTTTTTACGCACACAATCCTAAAACGGTTTTGAAATTAGCCCAATTTCGCGGTGCCATTATGTTGAAGCTTTTGCAAGAACACGGTGAATTTTCTGAATATACGGCTTTGCAGGTCAAAAAAGCGTTAACGGGAAAAGCAAAAGCGGCCAAAGAGCAGGTTGCGTTTATGGTGAAACAAATATTGGGTATTACCAAAGAGATTAAACCGCTGGATATTACTGATGCGATGGCTGTTGCAATAACGCATGCCCAAAGAGTTAAATTAGAGAAGGGGAAGCGGCCAACACACCAGGAGGGCCGCTAGGTCAGAAGTGTATCGGTACTCTCCTTATACTTTATGCTCAATCCCATCATGAATATTTTTTTTAAGTCTTTTTCTCTTTCCACCTAAAATAAACATTAAAAGTGAAAAAATTCCCTTATTTTTCTTAAAATGGGTAGTATTCACACTGTGAGCGAAATGTGAATAAAGCGTACTATTTTTTGCTTATCATTCCTATAATTTTTACCTATTTCAGGAATAATTTAGATAAATTCCACCTAAAACCTTTCTCTTTATTAACCGACAAAAGTGCCTAAAATAGGGGCTTTAAAAATAAATAGCGCAAATATAAGCACTTCAGTATTTTTTAAGGCGTTGTTATGAAAAGTTATTCACATTGGAAGAGTTTAATGAGGGTAACATTGGTGTAATAAAAGGGTAACAACACTGAAATAAACATAATTTACCATATCGTATCTAAATCCTATTAAAGGTTAATACTATGGTAAGTGTTGAAACTATTTTAAAAAAAGAGCATCCCCGGTTGTTTACGTATCCAGATTTGATTTCAAAAGCGGTCGTCGGATTAACCCGCTTTTTAGTCCATGAAAATTCTATTAACCATTTTATGCAGGTTCATGAAAATAAAAGGGGTTTGGATTTTATTGATGCTGTATTGGAACACCTTGGCGTCTCCTATAAAGTAATCCATAGAGAGGTTGAAAACATACCGGCCATCGGAAAGGTGATTATTGTTGCGAATCATCCCTTGGGCGCTTTGGATGCTTTGTCGTTGATTCAAATGATCTGCAGCGTGCGGCATAATAAAAAAGTTAAAATCGTTGCCAATAAAATGATTTCCTCCATTCCGCAACTCAAAGAATTCATTATCGGTGTCGATAATTTTAGTGACAAGCTTTCAAGAGATTCATTACGTAAAATTGATACAGCGCTGCAAGCCGAAGAAGTGGTCATCTTTTTTCCTAGCGGAGAAGTGTCACGAGTCGGATTATTTGGACAAAAAGAGGGGAGTTGGAAAGGGGGTTTTGTAAGATTTGCCAAACGAAATGCGACTCCGATTGTACCGATTTTTATCAAAGCGAAAAACAGTTCTCTTTTTTATGCGGCATCGTGGATTTATAAACCGCTAGGAACGCTGTTACTGGGTCATGAGATATTCGCAGCGCGTAACCAAATTTTTGATTTTAGGGTTGGGGAATTGATCAATCCAAAGGTGCTCAATGATGTGTCCATGAGTGAGCGGTATCACGCCAAAATGTTTCGTAAACATCTCATTCGTCTCTCAAAAGGGAAAAAGGGTTTTTATCCAACAGAATCCTCCATTGCCCATCCTGTATCGCGTCAAGAGATTCGACAAGAGCTTAAGCGGGGTGAGCGCCTTGGAGAGACAAGTGATAACAAACAGATCTATTTAATAGAATACGACAATGCGCGTAACCTTATTAATGAAATCGGCCGACTGCGCGAATACTCATTTCGAAAAGTGGGTGAAGGGAGCGGGAATTCGAGAGACATCGATGAATACGATCGCTATT
>JAUXSZ010000146.1 GCA_030679635.1 Sulfuricurvum sp.
AAGCATCTTCACTTGGTCTAACTCTAGACGCTGGTTTTCAAAATGGCAATCGATCGCTTGCCCCAATACCATCCCGTTCAAGCCACCATTTCGGGAAAGTTCTCGGACCAGCTTTACCACCACCGTTGCGCTGAGGGGAGCATTGCTCAATACCTCAAAAGCGTAGGTATTGAGTGCATCTCCCGCTAAAATTGCACTCATTTCATCATAGGTTTTGTGCAATGTCACCACACCGCGTCGTAAATCTGCATTATCCATTGCGGGTAAATCGTCGTGAATCAGGGAGTAGGTGTGAAGAAGTTCAATCGCTAAAGCGGCAGGATAAGCACTTTCCACCATCAGAGAGTTGCAGGCGCGAACCACTCCCAGCAACAAAGCGGGGCGAAACCTCTTTCCGCCGCTGGTAAGCATTTGTCGCAAAGAGGCCTCATAGTGGGGATGAAAACTCGTGGATACCGGTAAATGCGAACCCAAAAATGCTTCGAACTGCTCCATGATCCCCACTGTTCTTTTAGTGAAATTTTATCACGAAGGAACTTGATTTAGAGTCAAACGAATGCAATTCGCCTAACATTATATCTGTTCGATCACTTCCGTAATCTTATTGTCGTCGTCAACCAACACAACGGTCGGTTTGTAGGTTTCAAGTTCGGCATCATTATACGTAGCATACGCAACGATAATAATTTTATCTCCCTTGTGTACTTTGCGGGCTGCGGCACCATTTAAACAAATGTCACGCTGCCCGCTCTCGCCACGAATAATATAGGTCGAAAATCGCTCACCGTTATTGATGTTAAGGATTTCGACTTTCTGCCCCACACGCATCTTTGACGCTTTTAAGAGTTCATCGTCCACCGTGATAGAACCGACATAATTCAAATTAGCATCTGTAACCGTTGCCCGGTGTATTTTGCTATAAAGCATTTCGATCAACATCGATTAGCGTCCCATCTGCTTTATCATGGCCGCTGGAGTAATCGGAGCGTCCCAGAGTTCTGCTGAGATAACATATTCTTGAACGACTTCACCGCCGATAATATGTTTCTCTATAATCTCTGTTATCTTTTCTTTGGTTAAACCGGCATACATAACATGCCCTGGCTCTACCAACATTACCGGACCTGCATTGCAACGATTCAAACATGCCGAGCGGATCGGCTGAACGGTTCCAATAATCCCTTTTTGCATCAACGTTTGGGCAAGGTGCTGAAAAAGCTCCTGCGTCTGAGGGTTAACACAACTCGGTTTTGGCATACCCGGAGGGGAGCTTTGCTCACATTTGAAAATATAAAACGCTGGTTGTGGGACACCCATCGTACGCTCCTTCATTGATTTTGTGACTGTGCACTTGAACATTAAATGGAATTATAGCGAAATTCAATCCTCGGACATTAAGCTTTGAAAACAGAGCTCTGACTTCAGGGAAGCTTTAAAATTGTCCCAAAATCTCTTTAGCCACAACACGGTCATCAAACGGAAACTGTTTGTCGTAAATGGTCTGGGTCGTCTCATCCCCTTTACCCAATATGATAACGACTTCGTCTCCGCTGCGGTCACTCAGAGCCTGCGCAATAGCATTGCGCCGATTCACATCAACATAAACATTGCTTTGATCCTCAATCCCCGCCAATATGTCGGCTATGATCGCATCCGGATCTTCAAAACGGGGATTATCACTCGTTACGTATATTTTTTTCGCAAACGATGCGGCTACTTTTCCCATCATCGGACGCTTGGAACGGTCACGATCTCCCCCTGCGCCAAAGACGACCAGCACCTCTTTTTCTTTCAAGGCATTAAGAACCTGCTGCATCCCGTCGGGCGTATGGGCAAAATCGACAATCACCAGTGGTGATTCGCTGACCACTTCCATTCTTCCGCTTACACCGCCGAAATTTTCAACGGCTTCGGTGATTTTATCAAAGCTGTCGCCGCTGACGAGATGGACTGCAGCCATCGCCGCCGTAATATTGTAAAGATTGAAAAATCCGTGCAATGAAGTTTCAAACGTTACCATTTCTTCAAAATGTTTCAATACACCGCTGATCCCATTGTTCAGTGAATAGGCCAAAATTTTGTACGTCGAAGGATTTTCGACCCCATAAGTATACGCATTTTTAATGTTAAAATCGGCTCTAGGCTCATCTCTGTTGATCAATTTTTTACTATCGTCTTGAAAAAAGAGGTTTTTGACCCGAACGTACTCTTCAAGAGTGCTATGGTAATCAAGATGGTCTTGCGTAATATTGGTCAAAATTTTCAATGCAAACTGTATCCCGGCAATCCGTTCTTGTTCAATAGCATGAGAACTCACCTCCATGACAAAATACTCACAACCCTCTTGAATCGCCTGTGCAATGTGGCGATAGGTATTCATCACCGTTGGGGTCGTTAGTGTTTTCCCCTCAATGACACCATCGTTCATAAAAAAACCGCGCGTCCCCTGCATTGCCACTTTGTGACCTAAATCCAGCAATATGGAATAGATAGCACTTGCCGTTGTCGTTTTACCATTGGTACCGGTTATCCCGATAACTTTAATCCGATTCAGACCAAGAACATTCCAACACTCTGCTGGCGTCACAATACTGTGAGCACCCTTTCCAAGGGCGTCTTCTTTGTACTTCTCATTTTGTTTTGTTAATAAAAACGCACATTCGGACGTACATTCCGAAGAATTTTCAGAAATGAATCGATAGGGCTGGCCTGAGAGTTCAACTTTCAAGTCTATTTCCTTTTGCTAAGCGACGTAACAAATTCCGCAATTGTTTGTCGTTAGGATAAACACCCAATGCACTTTCCAAATATCCCAACGCCATCTCCTTGTACCCATGGTGAATTAAATTATCCAAGAAGTCCACAAAATCTTCTTTTTCGGTAATGATGACCCGTGTCGAAAACATAATATTTTCAAAAATTCGATTAAAATCATTTTCATTTTGAACGAGTTCTTTGAACTCTTTGTACATAATACCGTCTTCATAGGCCATACGCTGCTTCATGGTTTCATCAAAAAGTGACCCTAACTGATCCAATGTGCCATCCATCGTTTCTAAAATTTCAGAAATAATAATGTCTGCTTGGTCACTGTCTTCACCGCGTAAAATCGCATAGTAGTCGAATAACGCTTCTGCGCCGTTTTCTCCGCTTAAAGCCATATCTGTAAGTATCGCGCCGTTATAGGCTTCTTTGGACAAAGGATTATTTTCCAAAGCAAATGAATACTCACGCATTGCGTCAGTATACTTACCTGCTAAAAAATATTCACTCGCTTGATTGAGGGTTTTTGATAAGATTTTCAATTTCACGGTCTCCCTCCTACCTATTACTGAATATATATCGACATAATAACGAAATTATAATGTATCAATTTGGTTTTCCATACCATGCGGGACATTAATCACCGTGAGTTCCGGATGTATGTCCATTCGAAGCTGTCTTTCAACTCCATACTTTAATGTGCTGCCACTGCTACCGCAACCGACACAGGCACCCTGCAATTGAACATAGACCGTCCCATTCTTGACTGTCAAAAATGCTATATCACCACCATCAAGTGCCAAATTTGGACGAACTTTATCGATAACCTGACGGACTGGCTGCATTAACTCTTCATCAGTAAATGGAATCATATTGGTATTACCTTATTTATGGGAAATGAATATGACAATATAGAGAAATTGGACTAAGTGTGTACTAATAGGAACTCAATAATTTTAGAGTGAAGTTTTGTTTTAAGCAGAATAGATATAAAGAGGGGGGTTGAACTCGTTAAACGAGTTCAATGTATGCCATAACCGTTGCGTCTCCGCGACGGATACGAGTTTTAACGATACGGGTGTAACCACCGTCACGCTCAGTGTATTTTGGAGCTACTTCATTCAAAAGCTTTTTCGTTGCTTCTTTATTTTGAAGTGCAGCAAAAATAGCACGGTGAGCATTTGCATCGCCTACACGTGCAGTAGTAATTAATTTTTCAGCAAATGAACGAACTTCTTTTGCTTTAATCAACGTTGTCTCGATTTTGCCGTGTTCAATTAACGCAATGCTAAGGTTTTTCAACAAAGCAGCACGGTGTGAGCTTGTTCGACCTAATTTGCGGTATCCGTGACGATGTCTCATGATACTTCCTATTTATAATTTTAGACGATAAAGGAACTCGTCCCTTTATCTACGTTAACACTGAGTTTACTTCGGCAGTAAGCCCAAATGTCAACTAAGTTTATTCAGCTTCGATTTTCTTTTTGATCGCAGTGATTAGATCATCCGCGAGCTCTTGCCCTACTGCATAACCGAATTCATTGATTTTTTCTAAAATCTCTTCAAACGATTTTTTACCAAGGTTTTTCACTTCTTTCAAATCATTTTGACTCATCATTACGATTTCGCCAATATGTTTGATATTCGAGCGGTCTAAACAGTTAAAACTACGAGCACTAAGGCCAAGCTCTTCGATACGGGCACCTAAACGCTTAAGTTCCGGATGCTCATCTGAATGCTCGACTACTGTGTTAGCCGTTTTAATACTCACTTCACTGTTAAATACAGCCATTTGAGCATACATAACTTCGAGTGAATTTTTAAATGCATCCACAGGTGAAATTTGACCATCAGTAACGATGTTAATAATCACTTTTTCGAAATTAGGATTGTCTTCAACCAATACGTTTTCAATAGCATACGTAGCACGACGAACAGGGGTAAAATACGCATCAAGCGCAATGTACCCATCGCTCAACATATCACGAATGTCTTCACTTGGTGTATAGCCGATACCTTGGTGAATTTTGACCGAAAAATTAAGAGTTGCGTCTTCATTCAATGTTGCCAAAAATCCATTAGGGGTAACTACTTCTACGTCATCGTTTTCCAAATCACTACCATGAATTTCACAAGGGCCTGCAAAAGTATAGTTGATCTCTTTCTCTTTAAGGCCGTTTTTCAATTTGAAACGAATACCTTTTAAGTTGATGATAAAATCAGAAATATCTTCAAGCATACCGCGTACAGAGTCAAACTCATGCTTGGCACCCTCGATTTTAATTCCGATTGGAGCAAAACCGACCGAGCTGCTCAATAAAAAGCGACGGATCGGGTGGGCAATCGAAACTGCGTACCCTGTTTCAAAAGGGTAAGCAATGATGTTCGCTTCATTCGGACTAATTTGCTCAACGACAAACTCTTTCGGAAGAAGCGGAGATGTTTTAATTTTTTTCATGCTGAGTGCCCCTTATTTAGTGATTATTTCGAGTAAAGCTCGACGATTAGACGTTCTTCTACAGGAATAACAATCTCTTCACGTTCTGGTAAACGCGTAAAGATACCAAATAATTTAGCTTGATCGATATCAACCCATGCCGCAAGACCAGTTTGGTTTGTAAGCTCACCTGCACGAATAATTTGGTTATTCTTTTTGCTACGCTCAATAATTTCGATTTTTTGACCAGGCTTTACACGGTACGATGGGATATCAACACGATTTCCATCAACCATGACATGACCGTGATTTACCAATTGGCGAGCAAAACGACGTGTCGTTGCAAAACCCATACGGTAAACAACGTTGTCAAGACGCTGCTCAAGAAGCAATACCAAGTTTGTACCTGTATTACCTTGACGACGCTTTGCTTCATCAAACAATGAATGCATTTGTTTTTCACTCAAACCGTACATAAACTTCGCTTTTTGTTTCTCACGAAGCTGTGTACCGTATTCAGAAATTTTTGTACGGCGTTGACCGTGTTGACCTGGTCCGTATGGACGTTTATCAAGTGCACTTTTACCTGCAAGACGACGCTCACCTTTTAGACCAAGGCTAACACCGAATCTTCTTTCGATTTTTTCTACGGGTCCTCTATATCTTGCCATAGCTTCGCTCCTTAGACGCGTCGGCGCTTAGGCGCACGACATCCATTGTGTGGCAGTGGAGTAACGTCTTTCATAAATGAAATACGTAGTCCCTCAATAGCACCAACACTTTTAACTGCAGTTTCACGACCAGAACCTGGTCCTTGAACTTTGATTCCCACTTCTTTAATTCCGTGGACCATTGCTTTTTCTAAAGCCGATTCTACTGCTTGTTGAGCAGCAAACGGAGTAGATTTTTTTGAACCTTTGAAACCAAGCGCACCGGCTGAGCTCCATGCGATCATATTACCCATCTCATCTGTTACTGTTACAAGAGTATTATTGAATGTTGCAAGGATATGTACGATACCTCTTGCAATATTCTTTTTGACGACTTTTTTACGAGTTGCTTTTCTTTTTGCCATACTCTAATCCCTTATCTTGTGACTGAACCGACAGTTTTCTTCTTACCTTTGCGCGTACGTGCATTGGTTTTGGTTTTTTGACCACGGCATGGGAGACCTTTACGATGACGAAGACCACGGTAAGAACCGAGATCCATCAACGCTTTAATATCCATAGCAACTTGCTTACGAAGGTCACCTTCAACAACGGCACTAGCACGAATTTCTTTCGCGATTGTAGCTGCGTCATCTTCAGTCAGTTCGAATACACGCTTGTTGTAATCGAGACCTGTAGCATCCAAAATCTTACGAGACGTATGCAAACCGATACCATAGATATAAGTTAATGCATATTCCAGACGTTTTTTCTTAGGTAAGTCCACACCGGCGATACGTGCCATGCTTATCCTTGTCTTTGTTTATGTTTAGGGGTTTTGCAAATTACGCGAACCACCCCTTTACGCTTGACGATTTTGCAATCGTCGCACATTTTCTTCACTGAAGAACGTACTTTCATCGGTAAGCTCCGTTATATAGGTCCTCTGATCTCTCGTAGGTACACGCGAGCGCATACCAATACTTGTGACTACTCTATAAAAGCAGTTACAAACATTCAATCACGCTTGTCTGAGAGGGCAAAGTGGACGCGTAGAATACATCAAACTATGTTAAAAATTTATTAAGAATAAAGAGAAATAGACAACTTGCCTCATTTGAGGCAAAATATAGGATGCTATGCGGGAATATTTTTTATTATTTAGATTATTCGTATCATAAAAGGGGTTTCTAAAACCGCATCGAGGCCTTCAAGATCTTTTATCATTGCACATACGTCACTCTCCAACGCTTCATGTGTGGAGAACAAGAGATGAGCACATTGTGCTTCATACGGACGCTGGAGCATTGCTTCCACTGAAATGCTATGATCAGCAAAAAGTTGTGTAATTTGTGCCAGCATCCCAGGTTTATCACTTATTCGAAGACGTAAATAGTATTTTGAACGAATATCCCCTGAGTTTTTAAGGGTCAATCCTTCTTCGAGTGGATGATTAAATCCAAGCATCGGTGAGCGTTTTCCAGAACGGACAATATCGATAATATTGGCAACAACCGCGCTCGCCGTAGCATCTCCGCCCGCACCTGGTCCATAATAGAGGGTTTCACCAACACGATCACCGACAACGCTGATACCGTTCATGACGCCATCAATCTTCCCGATCATCGCATCCTGCTTCACCAAGGCCGCGTGCACCCTCAGCTCCACTTCTGTTCCGTCTCGTTTTGCAATACCCAACAGTTTGATCGTATAACCGAACTCTTTGGCAAACGTTATGTCTGCCTGAGTAATCCCTTGAATTCCCTCGATCAATATCTCTTCAGGTTTTGCATCAATCCCATAGGCGATTGAAGCAAGGATCAAAAGCTTATGCGCTGCATCAAAGCCGCCGATATCAAAAGTAGGATCCGCTTCAGCATATCCAAGACGTTGTGCTTCCGCCAAAATGGATTCGAAATCGACCCCTTCATTCATCATCTTGGTCAGCATATAGTTACACGTACCGTTCATAATCCCCATGATCGAGAGAATATGGTTGGCTGAGAGTCCCTCGCGCAATGCACTGATGATTGGGATGCCACCCGCAACACTCGCTTCAAATTCAAAAGGGATATCCCCTGCGATTTCTTGGAGTTCATAACGGTGATACGCCAAAAGAGCTTTGTTCGCTGTGACAACTGCTTTTCCACTGGCCAGTGCTGATTTAAGAATCCTAAAGGGTTCTTCAACCCCCCCCATCAGCTCTACGACAATGTCAATCTCAGGATCGTTAATGATATCCTCTGGATTTTGGGACAGGAGGATATTGAGGTCACGCACTTTCTCTAAATCACGGACGACGCCCCGCTTGACGACAATTTCATCCCCTGCACGAGCAGAGATGATATCCGCATTTTCTTCCAGTATTTTAACAACAGATCGTCCGACTGTTCCCACACCAATGATGCCAATACGAATCACTCAGCACCCTTACAATCGAACTGCTGCAAAAAGTTTTTGATGTTTTTAGCGGCTTGACGAATCCGTTTATCATTCTCAATGAGGGCAATACGGACATACTCATCCCCGAAATCCCCGAAACCGATCCCCGGAGCTACGGCGACATTGGCTTCCACCAAAAGACGCTTTGAAAATTCCAAACTTCCTAAATGGCGTGCGCATTCAGGGATACGTGCCCATACGAACATCGAGGATTGATTACGTCGAACCGGCCATCCTGAACGGTTAAAAGCTTCCAGCAATACATCTTGGCGGTGATCGTACTTGTCGGTAATTTCTTTAACACACGCTTGATCGCCATTAAGTGCGACGATAGCCGCCACTTGAATAGGGGTGAACATCCCGTAATCAAGCCAGCTTTTGATTTTTTGTAGGGCACCGATGAGTTTCGCATTCCCGACAAAAAAGCCGACACGCCATCCGGCCATATTGTAACTTTTTGAGAGGGTGAAACTCTCGACTGCAACATCTTTGGCTCCCGGAACCGAGAGAATAGATGGGGTCTTATAGCCGTCAAATGTCAGATCTCCATAAGCAATATCACTAATAATATAAAAACGCTCCCGTTTAGCCATCTCGACTATACGGGTGTAAAACTCCGGTGTTACCGTCGCTGTTGTCGGATTGTGCGGAAAATTAACGACCACATATTTTGGTTTTGGAAACGAAATATGAAACGCTTGTTCCAATCGTTCAAAAAAGAGATCCTCATCCACTTTGTAATCTTCATCAAAAGGGAGTTCCATTTTTTGGACATTCCCGCCCGCTAAAATAAAGGCATACGAATGAATAGGATAGGTTGGATCAGGAACAACAACGACGTCTCCTGGATTCGTAATGGCGTATGCCAAATGCGCATATCCCTCTTTCGAGCCCATCGTCGCAACGGCTTCCGTATCGGGATCGAGATCAACATCATAACGACGCTTGTACCAATCACAGATTGCCTGGCGGAGTTTTGGAATCCCTTTGGAAACGGAATAGCCATGCGTTTTTGTTTTTTGAGCCGACTCAATGAGTTTTTCGCGAATATGTTCCGGCGTATCGCCGTCGGGATTTCCCATACTAAAGTCAATAACATCGGCGCCTGTACGTCTACGCGCCATCTTAAGTTCATTTACCTCTGCAAAGACATATTTAGGGAGGCGCTTGATACGATCAAACTGTATTTCATCAAACATTATTGCAACCTGTTAAAAAAAAATTGCGCAATTCTAACATAGAGGGACTCCTAAAAAGCTTATAGCTATTGCTGTTCATCATTCGCATCCTCAATCCACATCCCCTCTTTTAGCATTTTCATCCCATTTGCATTGGAAACTTTTAAATACATGGCATGTTCTGGCATCTTAAAACTCATCCGATCTCTGGGTTTAAACTCTCGAAAAGATCCTAAAATCTGCATATTTTTATCCAAAATGGCAATTTCAGGATACCATTTATTGCCATAAGGGGCTTCTATCGAGATGCTAAGCGTCCGATTCACCACAAACCAATAAGGGAGGCTTGCGCGCTCAAGCTGCGCCCCCTCATCTTCGCTAATAGCCGGCAGACTCCAAAATGCTCTTGAAGCATCCAGCCCTATTCTCCACTGTTTCTTTTTAAACTCTCCATTTTGAACCACGATTTGATGCTCGCGCAGCATTTCGACGAAGTATTTTGGATCAAACATTTTTTTTCCGTTAAGGGACAAATCCATCTCTATCGTTCCCTCGACGCTACGGTAACGGTACACATTGGCTTTAAATCCCATCGATCCCAATACATTATAGATGATTTTCGTCGACAGCAACCCTCCCTGTATAATACGCAAATGCATATCCGGTTTTGTCTCTGTAGCTACTAATGAAAACGTAATCATCATTAGCCAAAGCAGCGATTTCATTACCAGGCGCTTCCCTTATTTTTAACTCTAAATTGCTCATCATTCAACTGTTGCAATTTGCCATTTTCATACGAAAACCAAACCGTATCTTTCTCTTTTAATGTTTTATTTCCGCTGGGTGTGGCTACTTCAAGTCGGCCATGCCCAAAAATAAAGAGCCAATTTTTAGTAGTGTCAATCACAATGGGATCTTTAGTAATTTTTTGGCTCTTCTCGCCCGTTGACAAATCCATCATCCCAACCCATACTTTTGAAATGGGCTTGATACTCACTGCATTTTCAAGACTTATAATGGAAGTATCGGCCACAGTAGTCACATTTTTCTCATCTTTAATAAGTGAAATATTTGCTTCCACAGTAGCGATCGGCACAGTAGTATTTATCTCTGCTGGAATGATCACATCACTATTTTGGTCCACAACTTCTACAGTAGCGCTGCTCAGATTCATCACCTCTTCAGAAGGGGCCATGGTCAGATTTCCCTGTATCATTGATCCCAATATTACTAAGACTGCAATGGCGATTATTCCTCCAAGAATCCATTTCTGCCGTGTACGTGACTGTGCTTGTAAAATAACCGATTCTTTGGCGATAAGGGTATCTGGGTGAGATTGGACAAACTGATCGTATTCGTCACGAAGAGAGGAAAGCTCCATTCCGTATTCACGCTCCAGAATGGAGACAAATCCCATAAATTGAACCCGCGTTAATTCACCGAATGATTTCGTTAACACTGATTCAAGTTTAGAACGGGCAATATGGGTCTGTTCGTGAATAACGCTGACACCAAGATTTTGTAAATCTTCAAAAGTATGAATCGTATTCATCTCATTCTCTCCATTAAAATTGCCCCGGCAACACCAACATTCAGCGAATCAAAATCATGGCTCATACGAATCGATACCCCTTGATCGATCCCTTTTTGAATTCTGCCGCTAAGCCCCTCTCCTTCATTTCCCAAAATCAGTACACGCTTTGAAGCAAATGTTGTCTCGCGAACATCCGTCCCCTCCATCATCGCTCCATACAACGTAAACCCTGACTGTTTGAGCTCATGCATGACATCATGAATGTTGTGGATGATCACAAAAGGCAAATCCAGAGCAGCGCCGCTGCTGGTTCGGATAATAGACTCGAAATTCGGTTCCTTGATACCGCAAATCACCATTGCATCTACACCAAGCGCATAGGCGCTACGTACTAATGCGCCAACATTTCCCATATCCGTGATCGAATTCAAAACGACAATAAATTCACACTTCTTTAAAAAAGGGGATGCGTATGGAACCAATGGTGACATTTCAGCAATATAACCTTGGTGGTGACCCCCCTTGACCATTGATTGTGCAGCATTCTCAGGGATTCGTTTCACCTCGAATCCCATTTTCATCAATACTGAATACTCTTTTTTATCCACTTCTTTGGCCAGATACAGAGTCTTAATACGATCACGATGGCGCTCTAGGGCGTAGAATACAGGTTGTTTTCCATAAATTAGCATTTTGCTCTCTTTTGTTTTTTATGATGATGTGGAAGAAAAAATATTTTATAATAGTTATTATATCTCTATGTGTTTAAGAGGCGCTGATAGCACTCTTTTGGATTTTCTCCGGTAATCTTGGCGATTAATTTTGACGCCGCCTTTTTAGGAATATCCAAATCAAGAATATCGGACTCGCTCAGATTTCCCCCTTGATGCTGGGAAGCTTCAATAACCACGACCCACTCACCGCGAATTTCATCCGTTAATTGGCTCAACAGTTCGGATGCCGTTGCGCGATAAAAACGTTGAAACTTTTTGCTAATCTCTTTGGCTAAAAACACCTGACGATCGGGAGCGGAAATCACTATTTCATGCAACAACTTATCCAAACGCTTCGGAGATTCATACAAGACGGTTGTATACCCATTGAAAAGAGCTTCTTGAAGTGCTGCCGCTCTGTCATGCCCTTTGTGGGGTAAAAAGCCGAAAAAAAGCATTTTTGTCTCACAAAAACCACTGGCTACAAAAGCACTTAATACGGCATTTGCTCCGGGTAAAATATCGTACTTTACCCCATTATCCATGCAATAGCGCACCAATAATTGTCCAGGATCACTAATCCCAGGCATCCCTGCATCGCTTACATAGAGGACATTGACATTAAAAAAATCAGGGGTTAATTTGGCAATAAATTGGGCTTCATTATGGGAATGCAAACTCAAAAACTGAGGTTCACTCGTAGTCAAGTTATGGCGCTCTTTGAGCAAATGGATCAGCTTTTTCGTAACACGGGTATCTTCGCAAAGGATAATATCAGCAGTTGAGAGTGTTTCTAGGGAACGGAGTGAAATATCAGAAATATTACCGATAGGGGTGGGTACAAGAGATAACATCGTTCCTCTTAATCTGCTTCAGTGAAGCAAGCTTTAGTGCCTTAGCGGCGAGCGTAGCTAAAGGGATGTATTCCTTTAGCGTTCAAATTACTGATTTAGTGCGTAACGTTTTTTGAATTTATCGATACGGCCAGCGGTATCTACTTGACGCTCAGAACCGGTATAAAACGGATGACATTCGCTGCAGATATCAACACGGAAAGCGGCTTTTGTGCTCATTGTTTTAAATGTGTTACCGCATGCGCAGTCAACAGTACATTCAACAGTATTCGGGTGAAGATCTTTTTTCATAATTTTACCTTGTGAATGACGGCGTTGTACGTCAATCGGTGTGAGTTTTACATCCGTACCTGGGGACGGATTGTTGGACGCGAATTATAGCCAAAGATTTCTATTTTTACAAATGGCGTGATGCAACGGCAACCGCAGCACTCTCCGAACGCAAAATCATCGGCGAGCTAAAATGGCGAATTCGGTGGTGTGCAAAAAGTTCCCGTTCGCTCTCGTGAAATCCCCCCTCGCATCCGATGACTACCGTTTCCAACGGCTCTGCGCTGTTCAGCTCTTCTCCGCCAAAATCCAAAATGACCGATTGGGGATGAGCGTTTAAAAATTCTTCCAAAGAAGAGGCTTCGGAAAATTCAATCAAAGAGGTGCGTCCGCACTGCATTATCGAGCTTTCCATAATCCGATCAAACCGATCAAAATCAAAGCGGAAATTACGTTGAGAACGGTGGCACTGAATGAATGTAATACGGGAAACCCCCATTTCGGTGAGCATCGGAAGAACTTTTTCGACCGTTTTCGGATCAATGACACACCATCCTATGTGCATCTTCTTCGTTGCTTCACAAGGTGCGTGATGATGTTTCTCCAAAATGAAATCGGCACGGCGTCCATCCGCGTGCTCAAGTCGATAGTGATACTCTTCACTCAAACTTGAACGATGACGAAACGCAATAATGTCTCCGACAACATGACGACGTACTTTGATGATGTATTTGTACTCATCGCCGCTTAAACTCAACTGCGGTTTCCCGGCATCGCAACTCAAGATAAATTTCACAGCAACATCCAAGCGCTCATCGCCATCAACAGCATCAGCTCAAGCCCCAATAAACGAAATGCTTTCCTCTTGTAGATGAAAAATGCACCCTCTTTTTTAATATCCGTATCATGTTTGAGTATTTTATACCTCTTGATCTCTAGAACAATGAGAACAATGCTCACGGCAATCATAGCGACATTGGCAAAAGAGAAGTTCAAATGCTTGGCTGCCATCATCACGATCCCCGTAAAAATCGAAACCGTAATGAGCGATGCCGATATCGGCATGACAATCCTTAACCGCTTAGCGTATCTAACAACCTGCTGCGAGAGAGCAAGCATGATGATATTAAACATCACAACCGACAACAAAACAACAACTCCGACAAAATGGATCTCTAATCCCATGCTATACAGTGCTTCCATAAAGGGGATTTTACCTTACTTTGCTTATAATCTTCACTAACCATTCCCATAAGCGTTGGGAACTATCAAAGGAGACAAAATGGCCATCAACGTGGAAGAGGCGCTGGCGTGTATTTATGCTGCATCATTGCCCTTAAGTACCGAAATTTCCCCTATCGAGAATGCGATACATCGCGTCTTGGCACAAACCGTAACGGCCATCCATTCGCTCCCAGCCTTTGATAATTCCGCGATGGATGGATACGCCATACGGACCAGCGATGCCGGTAAAACACTGCCGCAGTCCTGTGTTATCTTTGCTGGGGATGTTAACGATGTGAGACTCACCGAAGATCAATGCATCCGTATTATGACCGGATCAAAAATACCTGATGGGTGTGAGGCGATTGTCCCCATAGAAGAGGTGATCATCAACGGAAGTAACGTCACGTTTCCCTCCAAAATCAAACCGGCCCAGCATATCCGTTTAAAAGGGGAAGACATCCAAGCCGGGATGATACTGCTGGAAAAAGGGGCTTTTTTAAACGCCCACCATATCACCCTTCTCGCTTCCCAAGGAATTACCCACGTACAACTCTATC
>JAUXSZ010000147.1 GCA_030679635.1 Sulfuricurvum sp.
CGATGTACGTCAATTTTACCTTCAGTGAAAACCAAAAAATTGCCCGCCAAAATGCCATTGCCAGCGGTAAGCTAACCGCTCCTAAAGATGATAAATACGAAGTGGAACTGACCCTGAGCGACGGAACGACATTGGCACGCAAAGGGGAAATCAACTTTATCGCACCGTTTATCGATTCGACGACAGGCAATATCACCTATCGCGCACTGATTGACAACAGCGATCATAGACTTCTCCCCGGACAATTCGTTCACGTAAAAGTCAAAGGGATGGAGTGGAAAAATGCTCTCTATGTCCCGCAAAAAACACTGTTGACAGGAGAAAAAGGAAAATTTGTTTACTCCATTGAAGCCAATAATACCGTCACCCCTAAGCCAGTTATTGCCGGAGAGTGGGTAGGTGAAAATGTTCTGATCGAAAGCGGTGTTGCTGCGGGGGATAAAATTGCCGCTGACGGACTTCCTAAACTCAAACCGGGGGCGGAAGTAATTCCGAATTCAAAATAATGTTTAGCAAATATTTCATAAACAGACCCGTTTTATCGGCCGTTATTGCTTTGATTATTATGTTGCTGGGATTTGTAGCCATCAAAACGCTACCCATCTCGCAACTGCCAAATCTTACCCCACCTACAGTAGTTGTCACAGCGCAGTACCCAGGGGCAGACGCACAAACCATCGCTAACACTATATTAACTCCGTTGGAATCTCAAATCTCAGGGGCTGATGGTCTCATGTATATGAGTTCCAAAGCCGCGGCGCTGCCCGGTAGTGCGACGATTACCTGTACGTTTAACATCGGTGTCAATCAAGACATGGCTGCTGTCGATGTACAAAATCGGATCAACTCCGTCATTTCACAACTCCCTCAAAGCACGCGTGATCTCGGAGTCACCGTACAGAAAAAAACGTCCGATATTTTGCTTATTGTTGCGATCACCTCTCCCGATGGAAGCTTTGACGCAACACAAATCAGTAACTATATCTCTGCCAATCTACTCGATGAAGTGAAAAAGATTCCCGGTGCGGGGCGAGCACAGATCTTCGGGCAACGCGATTATGCGATGCGTGTTTGGCTCAATCCCGATCGGATGGCCTCGCTTGGGGTGAGCACAACCGATATCGCTGCGGCGATCAGAGATCAAAATCTGCAAGTCTCTCCGGGACGTTTGGGACAAGCCCCTACCAATGATGAGCAGATGTGGACGATGCAACTCACGTCTAAAGGGCGTTTTAGTACACCTGAAGAGTTTCAAAATATTATTATCCGGGCCAAGACAGATGGCTCCATGCTCCGTCTCAAAGACGTTGCCCGCGTAGAGTTGGGAAGCCAAAACTACGAATTTTTCGGACGGGTAAACGGCAAGCCTGCTGCTATGATCGGAATTTTTGCCGATACCAACGCCAATGCTCTGGATACCTCTGCCGCCGTGGCCGAAAAAATAGAAAAGCTCTCCCATAAGTTCCCAAAAGGAATTACGTACGATATTCCCTATGACACAACCGATTTCGTCAAAATATCCATTGAAGAGGTCATCTTTACCCTTCTTGCCTCCATCGTACTGGTCAGTATGGTTATTTATCTCTTTTTGCAAAGCAGCCGTGCCGCAATAATCCCGATCCTCTCTATCCCGATCTCGCTCACGGGTGCTTTTATCGGGATGTATTTGCTGGGGTATTCAATCAATACCCTCACCCTCTTTGGGCTGGTCCTCGCAATCGGTATCGTTGTCGATGATGCCATCGTTGTTATCGAAAATATGGAGCGGATACTCCAAACCGAGAAGCTCTCTCCACGAGAAGCGGCGATCAAAGCGATGGCTCAGATTTCAGGTCCCGTTGTTGCGATCGTCCTTGTCATGTGTGCTGTTTTCATCCCTGCTACATTTTTGGGAGGGATGACGGGGCAACTGTATAAACAATTTGCCGCTACCATCGCAATCTCTGTTGTATTCTCAGGCTTTATGGCATTGACATTCGCTCCTGCTATCGGTGCACTAATCCTCAAACACCATGAAAACGAACCGGCACGCTTTTTCCGCTGGTTCAACCGTGCTTTTGGAAAAATGACCGAAAACTACGTCCGCCGCTCAGGATGGATGATCCGTAAATCGTTTATCTTTCTACTGATTTACCTCTCGACGTATGGTTTTATCGCCTTTTTTCATAAAACCCTCCCGAGTGCCTTTTTACCAATGGAGGATCAAGGGTATTTTATCACCGCAGTCGTTTTGCCCGATGGTGCAACCGCAAACCGTACATTGGAAGTGGTAAAACAAGTTGAAGCAATTCTCAGCAAGCAAGAGGGAGTAGCTAAATTTACGGCGATTACAGGACTCAATATCCTCACTTTCTCACAAGAGCCCAACGCTGCGGTTATCTTTACACGACTGAAACCATGGAGTGAACGTACCACTAAAGAACTCAGCGTTTTCGGACTGCTTGGATCATTAACGCCAAAACTGGGAAGTATCAAAGAGGCAAAAGTATTCGCCATGCCTCCACCGCCGATTCGCGGTATGGGGCCATCCGATATGTTCAGCTTGAGATTATTGCAGCCGGGAGATAATGATTTCAACAAACTCGCTACAGCGACCAATGCATTTGTCGGTAATTTACGTAACGATCCCAGCATTAAAAATCCGATGACAACGATGAACATCACGACGCCTACCCTGATGGTGGAAGTAGATCGCGAAAAAGCAAAAACGATGGGTCTTGCCATCAGTGATGTTTTCCAAACGCTCCAAGCAACCATCGGAACGATGTACGTCAATCAGTTCGATAAAAACGGTAAAACCTACTGGGTACAAATGCAATCGGATTCTGTCTATCGTGCTACTCCCGAAGATATAGGTCGTGCATGGGTTCGATCAAACAGTGGTCAACTCGTTCCTCTCTCTTCGGTAGTACATGTCAAAATGTCCAGTGCCCCATCGAGCATTGAGCATTTCAACGGCGTCCTCAGCACCACTGTTATGGGTTCACCTGCCCCAGGATACAGTTCAGGCGATCTCATTAAAATTTTAGAGTTCAAAGCCGACACCGTTTTACCCAATACCATAAGTTATGACTGGGATGGTCTCTATCTCCAAGAGAAGCTGGTCGGTTCCAAAGCACTCATGATTATCGCTTTTGCATTGGTGATGGTCTATTTGATCCTTGCCGCATTGTACGAGCGCTGGACACTTCCGATATCCATCATGCTGGCAGTTCCTTACGGGATTATGGGGGCTTATACCGTCGTTTGGCTAATTCCGTTTTTGAACAACAACGTCTTTTTCCAAATCGGACTCTTGACCCTCATCGCCCTTTCGGCGAAGAATGCTATTTTGGTCGTCGAGTTTGCCGAGGAACAGCGGCAAATGGGAAAAAGCATCTACGATTCGGCCATGGAAGCGGCACGGTTGAGATACCGTCCAATGATGATGACCTCGTTTGCCTTTTTGGCAGGGATGCTCCCCCTCATCTTTAGCTCAGGGGCCGGTTCCATGGGACGTATGGCGATTGGTATTGCGATGTTTGGAGGGATGCTCTCTGCAACTTTTATCGAGCGTTATTTTATCCCTTATCTCTATTTTTGGGTGGCTACTCTCCAAGAAAAATTCTCACCTGTAAAAGGGGAAAACCATGAAGATTAACTCCTCTCTTTTGCTCTCATCTCTCCTGCTGATAAGCGGATGCAGTATCGGGCCCGATTATCTCAAACCCGCGATCGTTACACCCGATACGTTTCACAATGGTGATGCCAATCAGAGTCTAGCCAAAAAGGGAACGATTGATAAAAACTGGTGGGAATCTTTTCATGATCCGATTCTCACACAGCTCGTCACTAAAGCGCTTATCACCAACTATGACATCGCAATTTCCCAAGCGCAACTTGCCGCGTATCTTGGCCAATTTGATCAAGCTGAATCGTATCTTTATCCCCATATCAACGGCTCCGTCTCCTATGACCGAAAAAGTACCGAAAATGCTCTTCCCAATAGAAATCTCCGAGACGGCGTCATCTCCACCTATGCAGGTTCACTTACCATGGCGAGCTATGAAATCGATCTGTTTGGAAAAGTCAGACGTGCTACCGAGGCCGCACGCTCACAACTGCTGGGAAGTGAATACAACCGACGCAGTGTTGAACTCACAGTCTCTGCTAGCGTATGCGCCTCGTACGCCCGTCTTTCATCCCTCAATGATCAAATACGTTTAGCACACGAGAATATCATCGCAACTCAAGAGATCGAAAAAAATACCCTTCTCAAATACAAACTGGGAAGTATTGCCCAAACCGATTGGCTCACCGCATCCGCGCAGGTTGAAGGATCACGCTCTACTCTCTCGCAACTCGAAGCGGCACGAACCGCTGAGGAGAGCACTCTTAATACATTGGTGGGAGAAAACAGCAAAGGCATTCGTGTCTCTGCGATGGAGTCGATCACGGTTCCTGAAGTCCCTATGGGTCTGCCGAGTCAGCTTTTAACCCGCCGACCGGATGTTGCCATGGCTGAACAAAATCTGATCGCCGCCAACGCAAAAATCGGTATTACCAAAGCGGCCTATTTCCCGAGTCTTAGCCTCACGGCAATGTTGGGTGTACAAAGTGACTCGCTCTCAAGTGCGTTTTCCAATCCCACAAAACTGTGGCAAATCACCCCGGTTGCCTCTATCCCTATTTTTACGGCCGGACTTATAGATGCTCAAGTCAGAGTGGCCAAAGCCGACTACAACCAAAGCATGGCCATCTACCAAAAAACCGTTCTAACAGCCCTCAACGATACCGACAATGCCCTTGCTCAAAACAGCAGAGCCAAAGAGCAACTCCTCTCCAATCAAAAAAGAGCCGATGCCCTTAAACAAGCGTTTGTCCAAGCACAGCTTCGCTACAAAGTAGGAACCTACTCCTATACTGATCTCCTCGTCGTTCAACAAAACTGGAGTGCTGCTCAACAGCAGGCACTTATTTCAAAACAAAACGTTCTCACCACCACCATTGGCCTTTACAAAGCACTCGGTGGCGGATGGGAAAACTAAAAGGGGTTATTATGTGGAAAAATCGATGGTATTCGATTGTACATCAAATGACATACAATGTTAATCCTCACCCCTTTAAGTGGTCAATATTAATTACACCACTGCTTTTCACATGGAATTCCATCGTTATTTCCGTCTACTTTCATGCCAGTACAGTTTTTCAAGAAAAAAGTTGCCTCCTCGCATGACCTCATCTGAGAACAATAAGTCCTACCATCACACGTAAACTGATTACTATTAGAGGATTTTTTAGTGGTTGAAGTAATCAACTTTTCTACTACTTTACTTGAGGCCTGATGAATCTGCTGCTGTTTTGATTTGTTAAAAATGTACTTTTCACGTGGTTTCTCTGACACAACAACACGATTATAATATGGCTTGCCATCAGATGGTCGAAATGCAGTTCCACAATCATTGCTAATGGGATCATAAAAGATAATTGTACCTGTCTCAGAATCCCAGTACACTACACGTTCGCTTGGAAGAGGCCTACTTATCGTCGATAACATAACGGATAAAATATGAGCTTTAAATTCTTCTACTGTCGTTACCTTTAGCGCCTCTGGCATTTCAAGACCTGCTATTACTTTTTTCTCTGAATACTCATCTGCATGATTAACCCACGCATGTCCATGCGCAATTTTATCTGCGATTGCCTCAGAAGTAGTTGCTGTACACTCAGCATATATAGAGGTTACTGCAAAAATTAATAAAAAACTGATAACTATTCGTGCAAATTTTGGCATAACAGCACCCTTTTTTTGAAAGTATCTTGGAAGACTTTGAGTGTGAAAAAAATAAGGGAGAGGTATTAACCCCTCTTAAATCAATCCAATAGCGTCGATTTCAACCAATGCATTTTTCGGCAGTGTTTTTACCGCAACGGTTGAGCGTGCAGGTTTATGATCGCCAAAAGCTTGCGCATAGAGTTCATTTACTGCCACAAAATCATCCATATTATCGAGAAAAATCGTCGTCTTTACGACTTTATTGAGTGAACTTCCTGCGGCTTCTAAAACCGCTTTGAGATTTGACAATACTTGACTACATTGTTCTTTGACATCACCGGTTAGCATCACACCCTCCGGTGTCAAAGCAATCTGCCCTGAGGTGAAGACCATACCGTTTGCAATCATCGCTTGAGAATAGGGTCCTATTGCCGCTGGAGCATCGGGAGTTTGTACACTTTTCATCATTGGGTAACCTTTATTTTTTGTATTTTCGAAGAGCGTCATCGAGAATCGAGTTGTAATCTTCACTTCCCCAGTAACCGGGAATCGAATACAGCACTTTTCCATTAGAGGGATCGATAAAATAACTCATCGGGACCATTTTTGCACTTAGATTTTTCGGATAGATACTCTTATCTTTGGTAATGTTCACTGCTTGAAATTTAGCATTGATGCGCGAAATAATCTCTTCATCTTGTAATGTCGTATTTTCAAGCTTACGGCACCAGCGACACTGCTCACTCGTAATCAACACCATCAAGGGTTTAGCCTCTTTTTTGGCCTTTAAGAGCGCTTCGTCATAAGAACTGTTCCACGTAATTTCAGCGCCAAACACGCCGATGCAAAGCATCATTAGTAAAAATATTTTTTTCATCACTTACCTTTTAATGGTGGGTATTTTATCAAAACTGTTTAATAAGACGACTGAACACACGGTGTAATTGTTCAACCTCTGAAATCGATGTCCGCTCATTGGGTGCATGGATCGTATCGTTAATCACCCCGAATTCGATCACATCAATCCCGTACGCAGCGACAAAACGGGCATCTGATGTTCCCCCGGCCGTTGAGTGTTTCGCAGTTACATCACATACTTCACGAATGGAGTCGCTGAGGATTTGAACAATCCGCGTATTGGCATCGGTAACAAACGGCTGTGCAGACTGATCGAGCGTAAGGGTATAGTCAAGTCCTGCAAAATGGTGTGCAATGAACGCCTCGATGGATTCTTTGTCCGTCTTGGTTGAGTTACGAACGTTAAACATCATCTTCAGTTTTCCGGGTGAAACATTGGTCGTTTCAATACCCGAGCGTATATCAGTCACAACCAACTGACTCGGAGCAAAATACTCATCCCCCTGATCCAAAAATGCACCCGCCACATTTCCGAGAACCTCAGCGATTTGATGGATAGGATTGATCGCTTTTTGGGGATACGCTGCATGCCCCTGCTTGCCGTGCAGTTCCAGCACACCGTTGATCGAACCGCGTCGCCCTACTTTGATCGCGTCTCCAAAAGTCATCTCACACGTAGGCTCAGCCACCACAACGGCATCGGGTAACAGATTATGCTCTTTGAGATACGCCAGTACTTCTACTGTCCCAAACTTCGCAGGCCCCTCTTCGTCTGACGTGAGCAAGATCGAAAGTGTCCCGTTAAAATACTCGGTATCTTTAAGCGCTTGAGTAAAGGCACTGACGCCGCTTTTCATGTCCTGTGCGCCGCGCCCGTAGATGTATCCGTCAATCTCAGTCGCCGTATAGGGATCAGTATTCCACCCATCACCCGCGGGAACGACATCGACATGCCCGGCAAAACACAAATGAGGGCCCTCGCCAAAACGGCGATAAGCAAAAAGATTTTTTACCCCTTCTCTATCAATACGAATGGCGGTAAATCCCACCAAATAGTGTTCAATAAATTCTAGTATTCCCCCATCATCGGGAGTTTGACTTTTGGATTCAATAAATTTTTTAAAAAGTTCAATAACGTTCAATTTTTATCCTCTATGTACAATCACGATCTCTAATTATAATCTCACGTACATTGATTTTGCCTTGTGAGATTTGAGCTGACGTCTTAGTTCAAGTCCATCATATTCTGACGCCAAACTCTCCCTGATTCGTTTCGCATCGGCCAAGAAACCTGTATGCATATGAAGAGACTGGGCAAACTCCAGTCCGTAAACACTGCTCCCCCGCCCTGCGCGCAAAAGACGGTCATACATCAAGCGGTCACTTTGCTCATCATAATGGACACTCAGATGCAGACTCACCACACTGCGCAGTTGCGTCAGCTCTTGAACCATTGAGAGCTGATGCAAATGGGTCGTCAATATAAAAAGGGGATTTTTTTGGGCAAGGTGGAGGATAGTACTGGCCACAATGGCCACCGCAGAGAGCGTTTCCGTACCGTGACTGATCTCATCACCCAACACCAGTGTTTTGGAAGTCACTTTGTGAAAAATGCTGTTAAGTTCGAGCATCTCAACCCCAAAGGTTGAGAGCGATTTGACAACATTGTCACGTGAGAGGATTCGGGTGAACAGTGCTTCAAAAGGGGAAAACTTCATCGCTTTAGCAGGGACAAAAAAACCTCCTTGAGCCAAAACAACCGCAATGCCGATACTTTTCATCAATGACGATTTTCCGCTGGAGTTTATCCCATACAGTAATACCCCGTTAATATCGGCACCATCGTGTACTCTGGGATTCAGCATCACTGTGTCAGGGTACGGCACATCCAAATAATCACGATTCCCCATTACGATATCATTGGGGACATATTCGTTGCCCCCAACCTCAACCAAAAGATGGCGCAGTCCCATCACCTGCATAAACGATTCATTCTGACGCGTTTTAACCAGTGTCGGACGGCAAAGGCCATACCGTTTTGCTACTAAAGCCGAAGTCACTGCGACATCCGTCACGGCTATCCACGCCAAAATTGTGCTTATAAATGTATTTTGATCTCTGAGCCACTGCGGACGATGATAGTAGTGTTGAAACTCACCGCACCAATCGCGAATCGTAACCGCTGCAATCAGCGGTATGGCAACGTGATGCACCTCCAAATACTCACACACTCCCGCCAATCGATCCAATCCCTCACATAAGTGTTCTGAATCCTCATCCCACGTAATCTTCATCCGCACAACTGCCCAAGAGCGTGCTATATCTCCTAAAAAGGCTAATTCCTGATCCAAAAAATCACAATGGGAACGCAGTTGTTCAATACGGTCATACCGTTCGTTGAGCTCATCTATATTTACGATGGGCAAACCAAAACGAAATCGTCCCAGCTCTTTGCCCACATCCGTGCGCATCTTCAAAAAAAGTTTCGCAATACTAGTTTCCCGCTCATCATGCGATACCATTTCCAGCTGTTCGAGCGGATTGTTCCCCATTTGGAGTAACCCATCCATGCGTAAAACGTTCGGAGCGCTAAAGGGGAGGAAACTGCTATTACGTACATGCGCAGCCACCAAACCAAGCGCCATAGCCGCCTGAGGAGAGTCTTCCAAACTCAGATGATCGATGGGATTTAAAAGAGAGCGCAAAGCAAAAACTTCTTCAAACAGATTATTTTGTTCACTGGGCGTTAGATACACAGATTCAAAAACAACCTCAAACGATTCAAAGTGGTGTTTCAGGGTTTCGTAGAGAGCTAGAGAGGAGCTACCGATAACTATTTTTTGCGCTGAGGCAACGAACAGCAGATGCAAAATTTTGTCGATGGTCGCATAAGGGTGTGTTGCATCCGAAGCAATTTCACACACCCAGCCGCTCATCCCCAATGTCCCTATGGCGGCAAAACCGGCACATAGACCATGGTCGTCCTGCGTGATATAGAGACCGCACAGCGGATTGTTCATTAAATAGTGGTCCATAGCCTCACCCCTTATAAGCTGATTATACCAAAAGCGGTTTCAAATCTTTTCGTTCAACCATTGTCGTTGACGATACACTCTGTAAAACCATATCCCCTTGATGAACGTTTCAATCCCCATTGCCAGATATACCCCCACTATGCTCATCCCATAATGCACCACAAGTCCTGCCGGGAGTATGCGAAAACACCACATCGATATTGTGCTGATACGCAGCGTTGTACGTGTAGCACCCGCACCGCGCAATGCTCCGCTCATGACAAAAGTCACGGCAAGCGGAACTTGAGTCAATCCGACGAGACGCAAGTAAAGTGCCGCTGACTCAATCGTTGTAGGATCATTCGTAAAAAAATGGGCTAGATAGTGAGGAAAGATAATTAAAACGATCCCTACACTCCCCATAAATACCGCCGCGATCTTTGCGCTAAGCAATCCAGCCTCATACGCATTCTCTTTTTGTTTTGCTCCCAGATACTGTCCCGTTAACACCATCGCCGCAACCGAAAATCCATACCCGGGCATAAAAGCAAATGCTTCTATGCGCGCCCCTACTTGATACCCCGCAAGCGCTTGTGTCCCATACGAAGCGATCAGCCAAACGAAGATCAAAAAGGCGCTAATGCCGATAAAACGCTCCGCAACCGCCGGAAACCCAATCGTCACAATACGTTTAACATCGCTCCAATGAAAAATGGGAATCACCCGTATCTTTT
>JAUXSZ010000154.1 GCA_030679635.1 Sulfuricurvum sp.
AAAGAAGAGGTTTTGGAAATCGTAGATTTTCTCCGTTTTCCGGATCGTTATGTTGAATTGGGGGCAAAAATTCCTAAGGGTGTGTTGCTCGTAGGTAGCCCTGGTACGGGTAAAACCTTGTTGGCAAAAGCCGTTGCCGGAGAAGCGGAAGTCCCCTTCTTCTCGGTATCAGGATCGAGCTTTATTGAAATGTTTGTGGGTGTCGGTGCGGCGCGCGTTCGGGATTTGTTTGAACAAGCCAAAAAAGATGCCCCTTCCATTATCTTTATTGATGAGATTGATGCGATCGGAAAAAGTCGTGCCGCTGGCGGTATGATGGGGGGTAATGATGAGCGGGAACAAACCCTTAATCAGCTTCTTGCGGAGATGGATGGTTTTGGAACAGACACCCCTATCATCATCCTTGCAGCAACCAATCGACCTGAAATTTTAGATCCAGCGCTCTTGCGTCCAGGGCGATTTGACCGTCAAGTATTGGTGGACAAACCTGACTTTCAAGGGCGTATCGACATTCTGAACGTTCACATTAAAGTGATAAAAAGAGATCCCGATACGGATGTTGAAGAAATTGCGCGATTAACTGCCGGTCTTGCCGGGGCGGATTTGGCCAATATCATTAATGAAGCTGCATTGTTGGCTGGGCGTAAAAGCCAAAAAACCGTCCGTCAGGAAGATTTACGTGAAGCGGTAGAACGTGCAATCGCCGGTTTGTCGAAAAAGAGTCGCCGTATTGATGAAAAAGAGAAGCGGATTGTTGCGTATCACGAAAGTGGACATGCCCTTCTTGCGGAAACAACCAAGGGTGCAAAAAAAGTTTCAAAGGTTTCTATCGTTCCTCGTGGACTTGCTGCTCTTGGATACACGCTCAACACCCCTGAGGAAAACAAATACCTTATGCAGCGGCATGAACTTTGGGCAGAGGTCGATGTCCTATTGGGAGGGAGAGCAGCCGAAGAGGTGTTTATCGGCGAAATCAGTACCGGTGCCGCCAACGATTTAGAGCGCAGTACGGACATCATTAAAGCCATGGTTCAAGTATATGGAATGAGCGACGTTGCGGGTCTTATGGTATTAGAAAAACAGCGAAGCAGCTTCTTGGGCGGTGGTATGGCACAACCTAGAGAGTACAGCGAAAAAATGGCCGAAGATATGGACACTTTCATCAAAGTATCTCTCAACGAGCGTTATGTTTTTGTCAAAGAGCGTCTTGAAGAGTATCGTGATGCGATTGAAAAAATGGTGGTCCTTTTGTATGAAAAAGAGAATATCACGGGCGATCAGGTACGGGAAATTATTG
>JAUXSZ010000167.1 GCA_030679635.1 Sulfuricurvum sp.
CATAAAATTATCCTTTTCCCTTTATATTGCCGTAAAAATAGTGATTAAAAATTAGTTGAAAAGTATACAATAGATTCCCTACTGTCAATGTTACAAAAGATAGTACAAACGGGAGTTGAAAATTGTGGAACATTTTTTGCGCCCTTATCTGGATTTTAGCTTTCATGACCTACAATTGAGACTTCAAATTAACTATTATGGATCTGTTTTGCGTATCGATAAATTTCTTAATGCCGTCAATCTTACCAAACGCAGAGCCGTTGCTCAAGACATGATCACCGAGGGTGTCGTTCAAATAAACGGCAAGGTGGTCAAAGCCTCTAAAAACGTCGCCATTGGCGATGTTATCACCCTGGTCTACCTTGAAAAAGAGCTCCGCTATGAAGTTTTAGCTCTTCCGACGATCAAATCAACCCCAAAAAGCCAGCAAAGCCTTTACATCAAGGAGCTGTCATGAATCCGACAAAGTCTGATTTTGAAGCGCTGTTTGAGCACCGGATGAGCGATGAGGCGATGCGTGACTTTTTACTCTCTCTGCCTCTTAACAATGAAACCTCTTCGTCCATGATCGCAACCGCTGCCGAGGTCATGAAGCAACATGCGGTTCGGCTTGAAGTATCTCCGCAACTGCAGCATAAACTGATCGATGTCGTAGGAACAGGGGGGGACAAAAGCGGCAGTTTCAATGTCTCTTCAACCGTCTCGATTCTCCTTTCGGCGTGCGGTGCTTATGTGGCGAAACATGGAAATCGCTCCATCACCTCTAAATCGGGGAGTGCCGATGTTTTAGAACATATGGGGATAAAACTGGATTTGAGTCTGGAAAAAACGGCACTCTTGTTGGAAGAGACCGGATTCGCATTCTTATTTGCGCAATATCACCACCCTGCGATGAAGTTCATTATGCCCATACGGCGCAGCATCCCTGAAAAAACGGTTTTTAATATATTGGGTCCTTTAACCAATCCGGTGGGGCTTTCCAAGATTCTTCTTGGGGTATTTGATGAGATTTTCGTCCCTAAAATGGTCGAAGCGGCACAGTTGGGGGGGATGAAATCGGCCATAGTGGTCAGTTCGCGTGAAAAAATGGATGAAATCAGTATCAGCGATATCACCTATGCGGCACGATTGGAGAATGGGAAAATCGATTATTTTGAGATTGATCCTGAAAGCATTGGGATTCGAAAAGCCCCTTTTGAAGCAATTTTGGGAGGAGATGCCCAGATGAATGCTGCCATTTTACGGAATGTTTTGTGCAACCAGGCGACCGATGCTCAACGTGACATGGTCCTTATCAATGCGGCGTATGCGTTGATGGCTGATGGAATGGCACGGGATGTCCAAGAGGGGCTTGAAATTGCCCGTGACGGGCTGCTAAGCGGTAAAGCGCATGAGAAACTGGCTCAGATCATTGCGGTATCTTCAAAACTATGATACAACTTTCCATTGCCCAATTACCGAAACTGTGTGAGCAGATTACCCATAAACTCCCCGATGGAGGAGTGGTCCTATTGCAAGGGGATCTCGCGAGCGGCAAAACGACCTTTACGCAAGCATTTTCCCATTTTTTGGGGATAGAGGATGCGGTAACCTCTCCGACCTTTTCGCTACAGCAGCGTTACGGCGATAAGCTGTTTCATTACGATTTGTACAACTACGGTTTCGAGAAGTTTCTCTCGCTTGGGATGATGGAAGAATTCGAACATGCAGGATACCATTTGATCGAATGGGGAGACGAGAAGCTGATTGAATGGCTTAAAAAAGCAGGTTTTTCGTATGTTATTGTCAAGATAACTAAATGTGAAAATGATACACGATGTTATGAGGTTCAAAATGACTAAAGTACGACACGAATTAAAAGTGAATAATCTTATAAAGACCATCAAAAAGCATGAAATCGTTCGCGGTATCAGTCTGGAGCTTCACACGGGCGAGGTGGTAGGACTACTGGGCCCAAATGGTGCTGGAAAAACGACGATGTTTTACATGATTTGCGGTTTGGTGGAAGCCACTGGGGGAGAAGTGTATATCGATGGAGAGGAGATTTCCACTCTGCCGCTGCATAAGCGATCTCAAATGGGGATCGGTTATCTGCCTCAAGAGGCATCGATCTTCAAAGATTTGACCGTTGAAGAAAATCTGATCATCGCAGCGGAGGCGGGGAAACTCTCCAAAGAGATTGCAGAACAGCGGATCGAAGAGTTGCTGGAGATGTTTAACATCGAGCCTATCCGTAATCGACGAGGGATTAATCTCAGTGGGGGTGAACGACGCCGTGCGGAGATCGCCCGCGCGTTGGTCAACAAACCGCGGTTTCTTTTACTGGACGAACCGTTTGCGGGGGTAGACCCCATAGCGGTGACGGACATTCAAAACGTCATTGCTCAATTGGTTGAATACGGAATAGGGGTGTTGATTACGGACCATAATGTCCGTGAAACGCTGGCCGTATGCGATCGAGCCTATGTTATTAAGAGCGGAGAGTTGCTCGCATCCGGTACCAGCGATGAAATTGCGCATAACAGCGATGTACGTGAACACTATCTCGGTGAATCGTTTAAGCTCTAAATCATGGGAGCACTAAGGGTCCGAACCAGCGTAGAGCTTAAAAACAAGCTTTCCAACACACTGCGCAATTGGCTCCCCATTCTCCATTCGAGTCTGAGCGATTTGGGGGACGCGATGTCCCCTTTTGTGGAGTCCAATCCTCTTATCGACATTCGCTCAGGGTATGAAGAGTCTTTTGATGCAAAAATTCCCCGAAAAATTCAATACGGCTACGTACAAAATTCCCACTCCGAAGCGATTGAAGCACTTACCATTGCCTACAGAAGTCTTTACGATGTTTTAGATGAGCAGTTGGGTGCCCCCTTGTTCCCAACACCGCTCTCACAGGCGGTTGCGCGTCATGTAATCGAAAATCTCGATGAGGGGGGATATTACGAAGGGGACAGTGAACTATTTTGTGCCCAACAGGAGATTTCGTATCAGCAGTTCGAGCAGGTACGGGGACGCTTTCGTCACGTAGACCCTGTAGGGATAGGGGCGCGCGATCTCAAAGAATCCTTTTTATTTCAGCTTGATCATGCCACGATCAGCGACGAAGCCTATCCTCTGGCGGTAGAGATGATTGAGCATCTGGAAGGGCTGAACCGTTTTCACAAAGAGTTTCAGTTTGCTGAGGTGATGAAAGTGATAGGAAGTTTTAAAAATCCCCCCGGCATCGATTATATGGAAGAATCGGCGCAGGTTATCCCTGATTTGATGATCTACAATGATCGAGAAAATGGAATTGAAGTGACCCTCAATGAGCGCTATTATCCGATGATTACGATCGATTCAACGTATGGCGTTGATCATGCTTTCGTGCGCGATAAGATAAAAGAGGCTAAGAGCCTGATCGATGCTCTGGAAATGCGCAAGGCAACCCTCTACAAAGTGGGATTGATGATTGTGGAGTATCAGTATGATTTTTTCACGGGGGGTGCGATCAAGCCCTTGACTCTGAAAACACTTGCCGATGAGTTTGGTCACAATCCCTCTACTATTTCGAGAGCCATTGCCAATAAATACATTGCATGCGATCGGGGAACGCTTGCCATGAAAGATTTTTTCACGACGGCCATTGATGAAGATGTCTCCAATGCTGCGATCAAAGAGTACGTCGGCGAGCTGGTAAAAAAAGAATCTCATAAAAAACCGTTGAGCGATATGAAACTGCTTGAGCTGATTCAAAACAAATTCAAGATTACGATGGTGCGCCGTACGATTGCCAAATACCGTTCGCAGCTCAACATTGCGGGCTCGTCGGAGCGAAAAAAATTGTATCAGCTAGGACGATGAAAGCATTAAAAGCACGCCTTGATGCTGAAGTGGCATTGCGCAATTGCGCTGGAGAATTGAGTGTGGAAAAACCGGATCCGCTGATGATCGCACGCCAAGGGGGAGACGAATGCCATGCGCTCACCTGTGCGTTATTTGCTTACGGTAATGTACAATCGATTGTTTCTTTTTTGGAGTCGTTGGATCCCCAGTGGATTGATGCGGAAGAAGGGGATGTTTTTCAGCTAACGAAAGGAAAATATTATCGTTTCCAGACGCACGAGGACATTCATCAATGGCTTATTACCCTTGGTCGATTAAAGCGTCAAGGCGGTGTTCAAAAGGCGTTTGAGGAAGGGTATCGCAGTGATGGGGTGCTGGGAGGAATCAGTGCCGTTATCGAGACGCTGTACTCCTTGAACCCGTATCGGTCGCAAGGGTATACGTTTCTCATCGGAAAGCCGATAAAGAGGATAGGCGGTACCTCGGCGATGAAGCGTTGGATGATGTACTTACGCTGGATGGTACGCAAAGACAATCTTGATATGGGATTGTGGGACGTTATAGCGCCCTCCGAGCTCATCATGCCTCTTGATACCCATACCTTTTCTGTTTCCAGCAAGCTGGGATTGTTACAGCGTAAACAGTGCGATCTTAAAGCAGCACTGGAACTCACCGAAACGCTACGGTCGTTTGATCCCAATGATCCCATAAAATATGATTTTGCTCTCTATCGCCTCGGGCAAGAGGGGATTCTTATTTAGAGTTTCAGTATGGTACAATCTCGTCAACAATAGGTGGTTATTAAAGAATGAAAAAAATTTTAATCGTGGTGGATGGGCCTATTGGCCGCCATTTCATTGAACGTGTTATCGGTACACAAACGAGTGAAAATATTTATTATGTGATTCAATCCAAAGGTGAAGAGTCTTTTGAAGGGTACAATCTAGCACGCTTTAAATTTTTCAGTTTTGATCCCACGAGTTACTACAAAATTGCCAATGTCCTCAAAATGGATTTTTCGCAAGCCATTTTAGTGATGGAAAATCCTTATGATTTAGAGCATACCATCAAAAATATTCGTCTTTTCAAACCCAATATTCGTATCATTGCCCTGGATTTATGGAATGCCAAGAGCCCAGAGGATGACATTGAATGGGTTAATATGGAACAAATTATTGGTCTCAATCTCATTGATTATCTTCCAAATATTCCTGTACTGGCCCAAAATATTGGATTAGGAACGGGGGAAATTATGGAAGTTTTAGTCCCTTTCGGGAGTTCATTTGTGTATCGTCATATCGGTGCGATTGAACAAAACAACTGGAGAATAGCCGCAATTTACCGTAATCGACAGTTAATTTTACCCGGCGATCAAAAAATGATCCAACCCAACGATTCTCTTGTATTGGTGGGTGAGCCCAATGTACTGAAATCGATTTATCGTGCGATTAAACGTGAACTCGGTCAATTTCCTGCTCCGTTTGGCAGTAAGTTGTATGTTTATATCGATATGGCGATAGACAAACCGAAAACGATGTACGAGTTGGTGCGCCGGAGTATTTATATTCATAAAAAGCTCAACAAACCGTTGCTTATCAAAATTGTTAATCCTGGAAATATCGACAGCTTGAGGCATGTAAAATCGTACATAGAAACCGGTGTTGAATTGGACATTGTCTACGATACGGTTACGGATGAAAAGATTATGTTGAGAGATATTAAAAAACATCATATCGGTTTATTTATCGTATCGCAAAAAATGTTTAAACGTAAATCGATCCGATTAAGCCTTTATCGAAGTAATGTCCCCGTTTTAAAATTGGCAGAGCGCTCTTTTTCAACGTTAAAAGAATCGGTGGTTATTTTAGGCGAAGATAATCATGTTGAGCATATTTCTACCACTATTTTTGACGTTGCATCACAACTTGGTTTTAATTTGGAATTGATTGATTATGCAATGGAAGAAAGAAGCAATAATCTTCGGGTTATTGATCATTTCAATAATCTCTCTGCAATTTTTTCTAAATCAATTCGCGTGATTGAAACCGAAGAAAACCCGTTTCGTTTCCTCAGGGAGAAAGAAAATTTTCTACAGTGTCTGCCGTTTACGCAAAAAATGTTTGAAAGTCCGATAAAACGTTTTTTCGCAACTGATCCTGAAGTCTTATACCAAAAACTGGATGATTATCACCAGCTTTTTATCCCAACACAGATCTAAAATGTCTTAATTTTAAGAGATTTTAAAGTATCATATAGTCTATTTCTATATCCACTTTTTAGGCTTTACATGACGATCAATATTGCCCTTAATCGAACCATTGACGACTCTTATCCGATTCATATCGGACCTTTAAACGAAATCGAATTTGACGGAAAAGTCGCGATTTTAACCAATCCGAAAGTTGCGGGTCTTCATTTACAAACCTTATTGTCGCGACTAAAGGCAAAAGAGGTTTATATAATCACGATTGCGGATGGTGAGCAGTATAAAAATTGGGAAAGTATTGAATTCATTTTGGATCGGATGTTTGATCACCGTTTGAATCGACAATCGCTTTTGATTGCATTTGGAGGGGGGGTTATCGGAGATATGGGCGGATTTGCCTCCAGCCTTTACAATCGCGGTATCGATTTTATTCAGATTCCCACAACACTTCTTGCACAGGTAGACGCGAGCGTAGGCGGTAAAACGGGGATTAACAATCGCTACGGCAAAAATCTGATTGGTGCTTTTCATCAACCTAAGTGCGTTCATATTGATCCGACCTTTTTGGAGACGTTGCCAGAAAGAGAGTTTGGAGCAGGAGTGGCTGAAATTGTCAAAATGGCGGTCACTTTCAATCGTGACTTTTTTGAGTGGCTTGAACGTCATGATCTCCGTGTTGGGGAAAACCTTTTGCAAGCAATCACACAAGCTGTTGAAACCAAAGCACGTGTCGTCGAGGCAGATGAAAAAGAGCAGGGTCTGCGGGCTGCTCTTAATTACGGGCATACTTTTGGCCACGTGATCGAAAATGAAACCCGTTATGAGACCTATTTGCACGGGGAGAGTGTTGCGATCGGGATGATGATGGCCAACGATTTGGCGTGTGAAATGGGTCTTATGAGCAGTGAGGAAGCAAAACGTATACGTGCAGTATTGGCGCGCTATAGTCTCCCCTTGTCCTATTCCATTCAGGATGTAGAAAAATTTTACCAAACATTTTTTTTAGATAAAAAAAGTTCGGATTCGTCCATCACCTTCATTCTTCCCCGATCGATCGGCGGAGTCGAAATTACGGACACCATTGCTCCTGAAACGGTAAAACGGATTCTTTCTTCGTATCATAGGAGCATCGTTTGAAAACCCTTCTAACCCTCCTTTTCACTCTTTTACTCTTTACATCCTCCCTTTATTGCGCAAAAACCAAGGAAGAAAAAGTTCTTCAGGCTCAGATGGAAGCTGCGGCTAAATCTGCGGAGATACAAAATGCGCAGGAAGAGTTATCTAAAATTCAAAAAGAGCTCTCCAGAGGGAGCAGTGTTTGGATTAAAAGCTACAACTCGTTCATGGCGTATCAAGAGTCGCGCAAAAGTCTGCGAGAGGTAAAACGCCGTATTCTGGAACTTCAAGATCGAACATCTACCGTCGAATACAAGCTGGAAATAGAAGCACTTCAAGCCAAAGAAAAAATTCTGAGCGGTCAACTTGAATTGCTCAAAGCGCAAGGGACTTCTCCGTTTGTTGCCCTATTAAAGCCTGATGAAGCGGGAGAACAGCCCAATATTACCAATCCTTTTACGATTATCACAGGATTGTCGTACATCAAACGGCTCAACAGCCAATATAAAGATTATGTTCTGCGTGAAGAAGAGCTGCAAGATCTGATTGTCGTGCTGGAGCGGCAAGTCGCTTTGTACAAAGATCTGATACGACTTAATCCAAAAGGAGATTATGAGGTAGAGCTTGATGCCACATTGTTGCAAGTTGAGAAGTTTAAGCTGGCACTTGAGACGTTGATTTCAACGGCCGGTGTCTACGAAAAACGGATTGAATCAACCGAAGCGAAAATAAATAAAGAGATTAAAGACCAGATGTATAAGCTGTTGAACATACTGGTCATTATTTTGGTTCTTTTTGGATTTTCACTACTGCTGAAACGTATTGCAAAGCGTTACATTACCGATAATGAGCGGTTTTATACCGCCAATAAAATGGTTACTTTTATCAATGTTACCCTCATCATTTTGATTTTGGTTTTCAGCTACATCGACAATGTCGGTTATTTCGCTACGGTGTTGGGATTTGCTTCTGCGGGTCTTGCCATCGCAATGCGTGACTGGTTTATGAGTGTTCTGGGATGGTTGGTTATCATCATAGGGGGAGCTATCCATGTCGGTGACCGTATACGGGTCGAAAAAGACGGAATGATCTATGTTGGGGATGTTTTGGATATTTCACTGCAGCGTATAACGATTATGGAGGATGTCACTCTCACAACCATTCAGACGAACCGTCGCGGTGGAAGGATTGTCTTTATCCCGAACAATTATATTTTTACGTCGATGATTGCAAATTACACCCATGGGGCACTGAAAACCGTTTGGGACGGTATC
>JAUXSZ010000168.1 GCA_030679635.1 Sulfuricurvum sp.
CGATGCGCAACGTCGGAATCAAAATCTATAAAATTCCACCGTTTGCCAAAGACATTGAGACAGCAATCAATCATTTTATAATAGGAGTCGAAATTGCAGATAACTTACAACACATCCACCCTGCTTCTTGAAGATATGCCATTAGGTGTCGGGTACGCCTCCCAAAAAGTGACGCTCAAAGACATAAATGATCAGCCGCTTGTCATAGGGGGACAAAACGGTCATACCCAGCTCATCATAGCGGCACCTTTTATTAACAATGATCTGCTTGCTCAGATAAAAGAGATAGATGAATTACTTGTATTAAACTCACTCGTGATTAGTAAATCGCTTGTAGTCGCTACCAAAGAGCATAACCATCCAGATCTGCAGGGGTGGAATTACGGTTTTGACTATGACACGCAGTTCGGAGACTATTACGGTGTTCGATTGGGTGAGGGAGAGTTATGCGGAGAGTTTACAAAAGCGCTTTTCGTCGTATCAAAAGACGGAGCACTTTTTTATGATGAGTTACCAAAAGACATTAACTACCCCTTTTCAGCGGAAAAAGCAATCACAAAAATTGCAGCAGCAATGAACTGTTATACCGGACATGGATGTCACGGATAAGGGATAAGAACATAAAATGCAATCCTCTATCCAAAGCGTCAAAAGGGATCACGATGGACAACATTTTAGAAACGATTAAAAAAGAGATACGCAATCAAACTACTATCCCCTACTTCGGGCTGGGGGTGTTTGAGGGAGTCCTCACCAAAGAGGGAGAAGCCGTTCCCCATGACAGCGATTCGCTCATTTTGGCGATGAACGGGGGACGTGCAATGGCGCCTAGATTGATGTTTGAGTATTCACGTGCCGCGATGCATCTTGAACAGCGTCGCGGTGTGGAGTATATGACACAGCTCATAAACCACATTTACACCAAACCCTTTGATCCGACACCGTTGCACAAAGCCATCATCGATATGCTCCCGCGCTACATCGTTGATACCAATCGTGATATGAAACTTCAAGAGCTGTTAGCCTTTACGCCACACTGTTTGATCATCGGTAAATCACGCATCATGGGGGATCTAAACCGCTATGAAACGTATGAATACGATGTTGAAAATCAGAAGTATTTTCTCGTAGATGATGAGGTGCTCGAAACGGCTGAAAAAATCCTCTTTAA
>JAUXSZ010000170.1 GCA_030679635.1 Sulfuricurvum sp.
CTATTTTATTAAAAATCAGAGAGATTTTCTAACCTATTTTGGATTACTTCCAATCTCTTTATTGTTCGTTATGTTTATGTTACTGAGACGTTTTATCTCCATTCCTTTGGAAAAACTTCGTCAATTTGCTTATTATCAGAATAATATTCCAGAAGCGTTTAAAGTACGCGAGCTCGAATCAGTGCGTTACTCGATGGCACAAACATTTGCTCGATTGGAATCAGAAAAAAATGAGCTTTATTTAATTGCGCGGACGGATGCGTTAAGCGGCTTAGCAAATCGCAATTCGCTAGAAGAGTATCTTCAAAAATTAATTGCGGTATCGGCAAGGGAGCATAAGCAGTTCGCTTTTCTTTTCTTGGACATTGACCATTTTAAAAGCATCAACGATTCGTTAGGGCATAACGTAGGAGATGAGCTTTTACAAAATGTTGCATCGATGATTCAAAAAGTAGTACGTCCTAACGATATAGTAGCGCGCATAGGTGGAGATGAATTCGTCATTGTTCTTCAAGATTATACTTCCTATTTAGAGCTTTCAACCATTATTGAAAGAATACAAAAGCAGTTAATGCGTCCATGGCTTATACAAACCCATCCCATCCATATCACCAGCAGCGTAGGAATCGCGCTGTACCCTAATGACGGAACGGATATTGTGACGCTAATGAAGCACTCGGACATTGCTATGTACCAAGCTAAAAAACAAGGGCGCGCTCAATACCAATTTTTTACGCAAGAGTTAAATCAAAGTATTCAATATCTGATTGAACTTGACAAAGAAATGAAATTGGCGCTTGAACATTCAGAATATGAGCTCTATTATCAACCAAAAATCGATTTGCACAGTGGTGAAATCGTTGGTGCGGAAGCATTGATCCGATGGATCAGCCCTGAAAAAGGGATGATTGCTCCCGATAAATTTATTCCCCTTGCGGAAGAGAATGGATTTATTGTAAAACTCGGAGAGTGGATTATTGATGAAGCGCTCAATCAACATTTGCGATGGAAAGAAAAAGGCATTGATATTATTATCTCAATCAATGTATCAACGAAACAATTATTAGAGAGTAGTTTTGTGCACAAACTTATCGAAAAACTTGAAACTAAAAAGATTGACCCCTCTAAAATAGACATAGAAATCACCGAATACATGTTTATTGAAGCAAATAAGGAGAGCCACAGTATATTAAATGCTATCAGTGACTATGGAATCAGTATATCGCTGGATGATTTTGGAACAGGGTATTCCTCGCTCTCTTATTTGAAAAAATTTCCTATTGATTATTTGAAAATTGATAAAACATTTTTAGATGATTATAACAGCGAAGATGGTGCAGTTTTTATTGAAACTATTGTAAAGATGGGACAAGTTTTAAATATCAAAGTAGTGGCTGAAGGTGTCGAAGAAGAGGCTCAGGTTGATTTTCTAAAAGAAATAGGGTGTGATCAGTACCAAGGTTATTATTTTTCTAAACCGCTTAAGGTAACTGATTTTGAGAGAATGTATCTCAACTTTTGCACATAGATTCCAATGAGTTAAAGCAAAGGAATTTTTTAACTAAAAACATAAGAGGCTCGTCCTCTAAGCGTTAACGCTTATGGAGAATTTATGCTTTATTTTTACGGGCAGCAATTTCACGTAAAAAACTTTCCAAATCGTAGATGCTACGATACTGAGGGGTAAGGACATGGATGAGAATATCTCCCAAATCGATAGCGATCCAGTCACCGCTTTCATCAATGGCCAAAAACTCTTCGTCTGGCTTAAGCCCTCTTTTGAGGTGATCGAGCAACGCAAAGGTGTGTCGCTCACCCAATGAGGTAGCAATAACAACGTAATCCGCAAAATAATCGGTTCCTTGAAGATCAAACACTTCGATATTTTCGGCTTTGTTCATGTCTAAAACATGAGAGATTTTTTCAATTCTTGGGTTCATAGTGTTCCTTGTAGTAGGTAATAATATCTTTTTCGATGTCGTTTCCGAGTCCCAACGGGGTAAATTGTTCTCGAAAATGGGTTGAACTTATTGCTTCATTTACGTCCAATACCACCATCCCCTCAGGAATGGGAATACCATGACGCGCGGCAACCACAAAAATAACCTTTTGACAAAGTTTTTCGTAGTCATGCCATTGCGTCAGAGATGGCAGATTGTCGGCTCCGATGATCAGATAGAGCTTTTCGTCCATGGGTGCATAATGTTCTACGGTTTCAATCGTAGGGACACTGCGATGCATCTTAATCTCAAAATCACTGATTTCGATTTTTTCATAAGGTTCAAAGATCTCCGTTAACCATTTA
>JAUXSZ010000176.1 GCA_030679635.1 Sulfuricurvum sp.
AAGGCGAAGCTTTTTACGATTTATCACCTCTTTGATCCATTCTTGTACCCCCTTTTTGAGAGGAATGACCGAAGTTGGATCAATAACGGCGGTCACTTTGCCTTTGGCTTTATTGATCGCGACAGAAAAACGAAGATCCAAATATTGATGAGGAACAAAAGGACGGATGCAAATTTGATATTCTTGTTGATGCAAAAATGCATTTGAGTATATTTCCTCTTCTTTTAACTGCATCCATATATTATCTCCCTGCATTGGTTGCCATTCTGTGTCTTCGACTCTTTTATAGTACGTCTCATAGGAGAGAAGATCAAAATCAACGTCATTCGCCGTTAATTTACGATCACTTGCGGCAAGGCGTAAATCCTCCTTGACATTAGTAGAGGCCTTAGTAACGGTTGTGAATTTTGCCATGATAAAAAACCTCAACCTCTAAAAGAATATATATAATGGATACATTAATATCTGATTCACCCATTTTATAGTGATATGTTAATAACACAAATCTGGTCCGATAATAGCATACTTCCTATAAAATAAGTATTTAATGTTTAATTTTATGTAAAAGAAACGGTATATTTGAGAAGATTATGGCAGAGAGGAGGATGAGGCGTTCAGTCCTCTTGAGCATTCAGCAATAGCACCTTCTCCTCTCCGCTTTGGTCCAATCGGATATGGGGTATTTTCCCCTCAGGAAAGATGCCATACTCTTGGCGTGTTTTCGGATCGATAAACGCAACACGGTTATTCCCGTTATACGTGCCGTGATGGGTTACTACGGCATGCAGATCCGCCTCATAAAATTGATTCACCATTGCGTGGAGAGTGTCCAAATACTCTTCTTCTTCACGCAGCTTTGAGGCAGAAAGGTGAAGAGCATGTGCCTCAGATTTGTAGTGCTGAATACGGATGAGATCGGCTTTCATCGGCTCGTATCCACTTTTTTTTGCATTGACAATGCGCTGTTGAAATTGTTTTATCCGAGTATTTTTCTCTTTAAATAAGAGTTGGCTCGCACTCAGCGTTTCCTTGTGCTCTTTCAGGAGAGATTCTTTATCCTGAATTTTGGCCACCAATTCCGATATTTTTTCGTGATAGACTCGAACGGAATAAGGATCGATGATGAGGGCATTCCCCTCTCCTTCGATATGATTGATCTCGATCGACTCCAGAGCGATAATGCTCGCATGAGAGTAGAGAACATCAACATACACTTTACGCGCAATGATCTCTCCCCCCAGCATTTTATTGACGCGTACGATATCCGCTTCTATACGGCCACCCTCAAGGACATCGATATTGGCCTCTTTGGCCTTCAGATCTCCCCTGTGAAGATGGATATTAGCCACTTGTGAAACATCTATCGTTGATTTTCGATGCGTTTGGGCCCCGATATTAAGTTCCTCAGCCTGAATCCTCGTATTTTCTCCGACGGTACCGCTAATATCGACTTTTTGGACGTCAATGTGAACGCCAATACCAACAGCATCTTCACTGAATATTTGTTGTTCTACCGTAAGCGATATCTCCTTATCAGTACCCGCTTCGATTGAACCTGTTGTTTTCATACTGACCGATTCGAGATGCAATTCTTGCGCAACTAAAAAAATTCCTTTTTCGCACTTAACAAAACCTGAGACAAGGGCATAGTAGCGTATGCTGTTTGCATCTTTTTCACTCACGATTGTCGTTTCATCAATCTGGATTACACCTGCGTATTGAGCCGTGGGTTCAGGAATAATAATAGGGGCTCCATCTAATCCACGTCCATTACGACCAGGTTTTGGAAAAACATACTCGATTAACAGATCTCCCGGCTGAACTCCCTGAATGTAGCTGTTATTTTCATTGAGCTTTTTATAATGTAATATCACTGCATCATTAATAACGTCGACCGGAGGAAAATATTTAGCAATCGGCAAATGGTAGGGATCTGTAAGGGGGCCCTTTTTTTGTATCGTCGCCAGAAGGCGGATAATCTCTTTATCAAGCTCTTTATCCGCTGTCCCTATC
Organism: Sulfuricurvum sp.; assembly: GCA_030679635.1. GTDB lineage: Bacteria > Campylobacterota > Campylobacteria > Campylobacterales > Sulfurimonadaceae > Sulfuricurvum. The sequence continues at coordinate 2,014 of JAUXSZ010000176.1, forward strand.
ATGAATCCAAGGCGAAGCTTTTTACGATTTATCACCTCTTTGATCCATTCTTGTACCCCCTTTTTGAGAGGAATGACCGAAGTTGGATCAATAACGGCGGTCACTTTACCTGTTGCTTTACTCATCGCGACAGAAAAACGAAGATCCAAATATTGATGAGGAACAAAAGGACGGATGCAAATTTGATACTGCTGTTGGAGTAAAAACTCGCTAGAAAGCATCTCCTCCTCCGTTATTTGCTCCAGTACATTATCCCCATTCATTGGGTGCCATTCTGTATCTTCAATTCTTTTATAGTATGTCTCATAGGAAAGAAGATCAAAATCAACGTCATTCGCCGTTAATTTACGATCACTTGCGGCAAGGCGTAAATCCTCTTTTATATTACTGGAAGCCTTACTAACAGGTGTGAATTCTGCCATGATCAAAAAACCTCCGCACTCAATAAGGTATCTATCTCTGTAACCATCAAACTCTCTAATTGTAAAATAGGGTGTACTCTAAATTTTGTTGATAAAACGTGTTTCATGTAAAAGTGTCTTGAAAAAGTGACTATTTATGTCAATGGTAAACAATCTTTGAGTAGGACTGGCGGACAGCTAGGGATTCGAACCCTAGAAAGGTTGCCCTTTACACGCGTTCCAGGCGTGCGCCTTCGACCACTCGGCCAGCTGTCCATGTAGAAGATTAGAATTATAATCTATTGTAGCTTAATTCCTAAATCACGGGCGCGTTCCTCTTTTTCTTTTTCTTTCATACTCCTAGATGTTGAAAAGTTTTTTGTCATCTTATCCCATTCCCTTTGCAAGCATTGTATAATAATACAACTCCTAGAATTAATACACAAAAGGTTCTCATGCGTCCCGAACAACGTTTTTTTGATATTAGCGACGATTTTCGCTCCCCTTATGCGCGCGATCGCGACCGGATCATCCATTCAGGGAGTTTCAGACGTCTTGAATACAAAACGCAGGTTTTTCTCAATTCTCAGGGCGATTTTTTCCGCACCCGCCTTACCCACAGCATCGAAGTGAGTCAAATCGCCCGCTCGATCAGTTCCCATCTCGGGCTTCAGGAGTCTCTCGCAGAATCCATTGCCCTAGCGCACGATTTGGGGCACACCCCTTTTGGACATATCGGCGGCGATACGCTGGACGAGTGTCTCAAAAAAGAGGGGTTCCACAACGGGTTTGAGCACAATCTACAAAGCTTCCGGGTTGTAACCTTGTTAGAACAGCGTTATAAGGCATTTTTGGGGTTAAACCTCACCTACGCAACACTGGAAGGGATACTCAAACACTCTTACCCCTATAACAAACCGTTTTTGACCCCGGCCATCCGTGAAGCATTTTCTCTGGATACCCACCCCAGCATTGAAGCGATGATCGTAGACCGTGCCGACGAGATCGCGTATATCAGTCACGATATCGACGATGGGATCGCGTCGGGGCTTATCACCTTTGAAACGCTCAAATCCAGCGAACTGATCCAAACGGTTTTGCAAAAAGTGTATGATGAGGGGATACACGAAAACGAGGAGGAGATGTTCCGCTACCGTTTTAGCTCTCATCTGATCAACCATCTTGTCTATTCCCTCCTCGAATACTCCGAGGGAAAAATCGATAACAGTCGCGTGTTAGCCTCCGTTATCCCCTCCAAAGAAGAGATTCCGATCGGATTTTCCAAAGAGCTGGAAACGCAGATCAAAAGACTCAAAAAAATCCTCTTTCAAGAACTGTATCAGCACAAACACATCGTCCGAAAAATGTTTGCCGGCAAACAGGCCATCATCGGTCTCTTTGACGCCCTGATGGAAGAGCCGAAAATGTTGCCCCGTTATTATGTCGAACAACTGGATAGACGTAGCAAACACCGTGTTGTCAGTGACTATATCGCCAGCATGTCGGATCGGTATGCGATAAAGTTTTACAATGAGTTGTACGGGAGAGAGGGGTGAACCAATCACCTAAAGTCGCCATTATCGGCGGAGGTGCGTGCGGATTGATGGCGGCGTTGTGTGCGGCGCGTGCCGGTGCCGATGTTACGATCTATGAGCACAACCAAAGCGTCGGAAAAAAGATATTAGCCTCGGGAAACGGGCGCTGCAATATTATCAATACGACCTCTTGTGCCGATGATTATTTTGGCGCCGACCCCCATTTTGCATCGTACCCATTAAAGCAGCTCCCGTTTTCGGCTTTTGAAACATTCTGCCACTCCATCGGTTTGCTCCTTGACGTCAAAGAAGACGGGCGGTGCTATCCGCTCTCCAACGAGGCAAAAGCCGTACTCTTTGCCTTTAACAGTGCCGCCAAAGTGGCAGGAGTCAAGATACTCACCGAGACAAAAGTAACTTCCATTACTAAAAAGAAGAACCTATTTATCGTTGAATCCGCTCAGGAGAAGATGTCGTATGACAGGGTACTCATCGCCACAGGATCAGAAGCGGCACCGCAGCTTGGCGCATCGAGCGATGGCTATACCTTTGCAAAATCTTTCGGCCATGAGATACTCCCAACATACCCCTCTTTGGTCCAGCTCCATCTAAACTCTAGAGTTCACCACAAAATGGCGGGGGTGAAGACCCATGCCGAAGTAACGCTCTATGTGAACGGTAAAGAAAAAGGAAAAGTTCAAGGGGATATTCTCTTTGCCAGTTATGGCATTTCAGGCTTGGCCATCTTGGACATAAGCCAAAAAGCCTCCTCTGCCCTGATGAAACATCAGAAAGTTGCCCTTTCCATTAATCTCCTCCCACGCTTTGAATCTTCAGAGCTGAATACGATCATCGAAAAACTCTTCGCCTCGGTACCTCATTATACGGTTGAAACGGTCCTCTCCGGTCTGATTCCTGCGAAAACCGTCACGTATCTCTTGGAAGAGGCAATAATTTCACCCTCGGTGTCCGTATCAAAGGTGACCAATAAAGAGCTGACAAAGCTCCTCCGTCTCATTCAAGATTGGAGATTTGAGGTCAGCGGTACGCACGGTTTCAAACATGCCGAAGTAAGCGGTGGCGGGGTTTCTACCGCGCAGATAAACAATATGACCATGGAATCTAAACACATAAACGGTCTCTATTTTGCCGGCGAAGTTCTCGATATAGTGGGACGGCGCGGGGGATATAATTTTAATTTTGCTTGGGCTACTGGAATGATTGCGGGTAAAGAGATGGCGAAGGATTTATAATGTATGAGAGAGTTGGATTACCGGGTAAATCCCGATAATCGCAGGTAACTATTTTTTAGTTGCGTAACGCTTACGCTCGGTTGGATCAAGGTAACGCTTGCGGATACGGATACTCTGTGGAGTAACCTCAAGAAGCTCATCGTCTTCGATCCACTCAAGCGCACGCTCAAGGTTCATATCACGAGGAGGAACAAGTTTGATCGCTTCATCCGCCCCTGAGGTACGGACGTTTGATTGCGCTTTTCCTTTGATCGGATTAACATCGAGGTCATTCGTACGGCTGTGCTCGCCTACGATCATCCCTTTGTATACTTTCGTCTGAGGGGATACGAACAAAACACCACGCTCTTGAAGAGTAGCCAGTGAGTACGCAAGCGTCACACCGTCTTCCATAGAGGTAAGTGCCCCATACTGGCGACTCTCAACCGTTCCGCTGTAAGGACGGAATTCAAGGAATGAGTGATTCATAACACCCTCTCCCTTGGTTTCTGTCAAAAACTGTCCACGGAAACCGATAAGACCACGAGCCGGGATAACGAACTCTACACGCGTAAAGCCCTCGCCCATCGGTACCATTGCTGTCATTTCCGCTTTACGGCGGCCAAGACGCTCGATGATTGAACCCGCAAACTCAGCAGGAAGGTCAACAACGAGGTGCTCAAACGGTTCACATTTAACACCGTCAATGGTTCTGACGATGACTTCCGGACGGCTGATGCCGAACTCGAAGTTTTCACGGCGCATATTCTCAGCCAAAATCGTGATTTGTAGTTCTCCACGTCCTGAAACTTGGAATTTACCCTCACCGGCTACTTCACAACGCATTGCTACGTTGGTGTTCATCTCTGCTTCAAGACGCTCACGAAGTTTGTTGGAGGTAATGTGTTTACCTTCAAGCCCTGCGAGTGGAGAGTCATTGACCGAAAAGACAACGGTCAATGTCGGCTCTTCAACGTGCATCGGATCAAGCGGCATTGGATTGATAGGATCACAGATGGTGTCACCTACGTCTACCGTTTCAATACCGGCAAGGGCTACGATATCCCCAGCTTCTGCTGTTTGGATCTCCATACGGTTAAGACCCAGGAATCCGATCAATTTACTGACCTTTCCTTTGACCATTTCACCGTCGGCTTTTGCCAAAAGGATGTTGTCCCCTTTTGAAATACGGCCGTTGAAGATACGAGCGATACCGATTTTACCGACATAGTTGTCATAGTCAAGAGTAAAGACTTGCAACTGTGTTGGATTTTCAGGATCACCTACCGGCTCAGGTACTTTGTCAAGAATCATGTTGAACAAACAGGTAAAGTCCCCATCAGGATCAGCCATGTCCAATTTCGCGATACCGTCACGCGCTGCGGCATAGATGATCGGGAAATCAAGCTGATCTTCCGTAGCGTCCATCGCAACGAACAGGTCAAATACTTCATCGACAACACGTTCAGGATCTGCAGAAGGTTTGTCAATTTTGTTGATAACAACGATTGGCTTGATCCCGAGAGCAAGCATCTTCTTAACAACAAACTTAGTCTGAGGCATAACCCCTTCGTAAGCGTCAACAAGGATCAAAGCCCCGTCAACCATTTTCAAAACACGTTCAACTTCACCACCGAAGTCGGCGTGGCCCGGAGTGTCGATAATGTTAATTTTGTATTCGCCATAGCGAACAGCCGTATTTTTAGAAAGAATAGTGATCCCACGCTCTTTTTCAAGGGCATTAGAGTCCATTGCTCTTTCGTTGACTTGCTCGTGGCTGCCAAATGTTCCAGATTGCTGTAGCAATCCGTCTACTAGAGTTGTTTTACCATGGTCAACGTGCGCGATGACGGCGATATTACGAATTTTTTGCACTGAATATCCTTATAGGTAGGCCGTGATTTTCGCGAATTATACCTGCTTAAAGGTTAAGGATGGTTTAAGTGACTTCTATCCTAAGTGGAATAGTTATTGCTTTCTTCTATAATTCTATTAATCTTGCATAAGGATCGGACTATGGTCGTACAGAGCAAAGAAAGCAAAGCCCCCTCTTCACTCGTTGAATTGCTAGTGGGCTCGTCGAAGAGCAAAAGCAAGAGCAGTAACGCGAATAATACCTTTGCGCAGCTCCTCTCTACGTTGAGCGAGCCTAAGACAGGAAAGTCGATTGCCAAGACAGCCGACTTTACCGCCGTCATTGATCCTAAAAACAGTGCAATACCTTCAAAAACAGTGGATCCAAAAACACTTGATACCAAAAAACTCAGTTCCAAAGGGTTAAGCGAGCTTCTTAGCGGAAAAGAGGATGAGAGCAAACTCTTTCCCAAAGAACTGATTAACGCCTTAAGCAACGATCAAGTCCATTCTCTGATCCAAAAAGCCAAAGAGTATCTCAAAAATGCCATTACTGAAAAGTCACCTGAGCTTCAAGCGGATATTAAAGCCCTTCCTAAAACATTAATAGGGCTCATAGAACTTGCCCATAAAATTGGGATTGATATGAGTGAAATCACCCTCTCGACGTTGGACAAAGAGAGCGTAAACCCGTTCAAAGAGCTTCCCGTTTCTCTTCTCACAAAACCGCTTCTAGAACTAAAAGAGCCACTAAAAGAAACAACTCCGGAGCGTTCAAAAGGGTTTGAAGCAATTGTTCAACTACTGAGCGACACCAAAACCGTGGAAATCAATCCAGTCGAAACCAAACCCCTGGAAACCAAAGCCGTAGAAACCAAATCTTTGGAAGTCGAAATGAAGGGGTCGAAGGACTCTGTCAAACCATCCGCTCATCCGCTGCAAGCTTTGCTAAAAGGTTTGGACAAATCACCTGAAATGGTTATGGACATTCACAAAGAGGCTTTGAAAGAAACTCCCAAAGAGCTCTCTAAAAGTTTTCTTTCAGCTCCTCACATGGAAGGGTTGAGCGCCCTCTTACGTGGAAATAATGAATCGGATGCCCGTCAAAGCAAAGAAGAGATCAAACCCCTCACGGAATCCACTAAAATGCATCCGGTGCACAAAGCAGACTCTCTTGAAGTCAGAGGGAAAGAGGCGGTGCAAAGCATGCGCCATTTTGCCATTGATCTCAAAGAAGCAGCCGAGAGCTATAAACCTCCGTTTACCCGTCTCACGATGAAACTAAATCCAGAGCGTCTTGGAGAAGTAGATGTGACCCTCATTCAGCGCGGGAGTAATGTTCACGTTACCATCCAATCTGCCAATGCCAACAGTATCGCCTTTTTAGCGCACAATGCCACCGAACTCAAAGCACAGCTCGCGAGCCAAGGGGTAACCAATACGACGATGAATTTTATGACAGGGTCAGAGAATCAACAGCAAAATCCGGGGCAACAACAGCAGCAACAAAATCAAAATCGCTTTCGTTCGTACCAGTCACTCGCAGAACTTCAGCACAGCACCGAAGAGCTAACCGCTCTTGAAATCATCATTCCGCATTACGCGTAAACAAAGGAGAATATTATGGCAATCAATGCATTAGGTCAGAATGCGGCTACCGCATCATCAACGACGGTCAATCCTAAAAGTGTTTTAGGGAAAGACGATTTTCTCAAACTGTTGCTCTTGGAACTCAAATACCAAGACCCTACCTCGCCGATGGACAGCGAAAAAATTCTCTCCCAAACGTCACAGCTCGCAACCCTCGAATCGACCGAGAACACCAACAAATCACTTACAGCATTGGCGGCTTCTCTCGCCTCATCGATGCAGTATTCAACCCTTGCCGCTATCGGAAAAATCGCCGATACGGGGAGCAATGCCGTTGTTTTTGAAGAGGGGAAAAGCAGTGATTTTGAGCTTTATTTTCCAAAAGATGTCAACAACGGTTCGGTTAAAGTGATGGACCTTAACGGCACTACGATCAAGACCATACCACTGGAAGCGATGTCGGCAGGCGTCCATCCCTACAGCTGGAACGGTAAAGACGATAGCGGCAATACCGTAAAAGCGGGAACGTATTATGTCGAATCGGCCTACACCGATACTGCAGGTCTAAACCGCACCTCACGCGTCGGAACCTATCCGATCGAATCGGTCCGCTTTGACAATGGAAAAGCATCGGTGAAGATGGGATCCAATTATGTTCCCTTTGAGTCGATCAAAGAGATCGTAGGAGGCTGATCATGACACAGGGATATTATGCAGGAATATCAGGCATCCAAAGCCATCAGTATGGCTTAGACGTTGTTTCCGATAATTTAGCCAATATATCGACGACTGGATACAAGGGCTCGACAACCGAATTTGCCGATCTTTTTAGTAAAGTCATATCCAGCGGAAAGACTCCGACATCCAACGATATCGGTTACGGTGTTAAATTACAAACAACCAGTTTTCAATTTCAACAAGGGGATCTGATGCCCTCCGATCGATTCAACGATCTTGCCCTCGAGGGGAGTGGATGGTTTGGCGTCATCTCTAAAAATCAAGATTTTTACACACGCGATGGCCATTTTTCTTTTGATACCTATCAAAAAGTGAACGGGGATGCCAACTCCTCCTCTGCGCGGCTTGTCACGGCGGATGGGATGTACGTCTCGGGGACCATGCTCTCCAATTTCACCTACGATGCGGGCGCGGGCGCTTATGTGATCACGACTCCTGCTGATACCGCACCATTGAGCAAAGTCGCCAGTCAAGGGATCCTTGAATTTCCGACGCTGCTCACCTATCCTGTAGAACCGAGCACCAACGCCCAATTTTTCGGAAATCTCGGGGTTACCAATGAAACGCGCATGATGAGCGCCGATGTCATCAGTACCTCCAGTGAGCGTAATCGTCTCAAACTTACGTTTACCCAAAGTGCCATTCAGCCTTCCGTGGGGATTGCGTGGGATATCGCAGCCGCCGCCACCTCCAACGACGGAAGCATCGTTTATGACACCAAAAACGCTCAGGCCGTCTTCGGACTCTCAGGGGAGTTAATCAGTTCCACTCTCACCTCAATCAACAATGACGGGACACCCGTAACCATTGACTTGGGAGCCAATTACAGCGGCATTATTTCAAACAGTGGGATAGATGTTGGCGGCTCATCACGCTCAAACGGTACCACAGGAGGGACCCTGACTAAATACGGCATCAATGCCGACGGGGTCATTCTTGCCGATTTTTCCAACGGTCGTCAGAGCGCAATCGGTCGCGTTGCCGTGTACCATTTTCAGAATGATCAAGGGCTAAACCGTGAAGGGGGAACCAATTTTGCAGAGAGTTCCAACAGCGGAAAACCACTCTTTTGGACCGATGGTGCGGGTAACGCAATCACCGGTGCAAAAGTCAGAAGCGGTATGCTAGAAGCATCTAATGTCCGTATGGACGTAGGACTTACCGACATGATCATCTTGCAACGCGCCTATCAGGCCAATGCCAAGACCATAACCACGGTCGATGAGATGATCCAAAAAGCGCTGCAAATGCGTCGCTAATTCTGGAATATTTATTGCTTATAAATTTCACTATGTGAACCAAAGGACTTATTATGTTACGATCACTCTTTGCGGGCGTCACTGGATTGCAAGCGCATCAAATCGCGATGGACGTTGAGTCCAACAACATTGCCAACGTTAACACCATCGGGTATAAGTACTCACGTGCCAACTTCTCCGATTTATTAGCACAAACTGCCCAAATCGCTACTGCTCCCCAAGGGGATCTCGGCGGTAAAAATGCCGTTCAAATCGGACTGGGGACGACCATAAACTCCGTGACCCGTATCATGACCCAAGGTTCCATCCAAAATACCGATAAAAATACCGACGTCGCTATCCAAGGTGACGGCTTTTTTATCGTCAGCTCAGACAGCGGCAGTACCTACAAGTACAGTCGCTCTGGGGATTTCAAGTTTGACGCAGGGGGAAACTTTGTAGACAACGGAGGATTCATTGTTCAGGGATGGATTCGTGACCCCGCAACCAACAAAGTTGATTCTACCGCCCCCATCACCAACATCAACATCCCGCCAGGGCTTACAACACCCGCCAACCCTACGGCCGACGTTAATCTAAAAGCAAACCTCGATTCGGGAGACACCGTAGAAACGTTTAATGTCACCAACCCTATGAGCACCTACAGCCTCACCAGCTATTTGGCCGCAAATCCAGCTGCTGTTGCCATCCATAATACCAATACCAACGCAGCCGAAGACATGAGCGTGATGTTTAATGATCAAGGACGCTCTTTGACCATGCAGGCAAATCAAGGTATTTGGGCCAGTTATAAAGATGCGACAGAAAATAAAACCATTACCGCTGCTCTAGGGGCCTTCTCTTTTACCCTTAATGGAACCACTGTCACTGGTACGGCTCCAGGCCCGACTGCAGCAGATAACGCGGGCTATGTCGCCCAGCAGATCAACTCAAAAACAGCCTTAACCGGTGTCGTTGCTACCGCTACTGGTGCCGTGTTAACCCTCACCAATGATAACTCGCGTGAAAGTAATTTGGA
>JAUXSZ010000196.1 GCA_030679635.1 Sulfuricurvum sp.
TGAAACGTTTTTGGTGAAACTCGTGGAAGATTCTCTCCATGTATCCGAAGAGCAACGGGCCAAGGAACTGAAAGAAAAAAAATATTCTCAAGAAAGGTGGAGTTTTCATGCAGACACTCATGCGTAAACCCCAATGGCTCCGTAAAAAGATTTCCCTCAGTGACCAAAAACCGATGGAGAGACTATTGGCGCAGGGGCGTGTCCACACCATTTGCGAGGAGGCGATGTGTCCAAACATCAGTGAGTGTTTTAGCCAGAAGGTGGCAACCTTTATGATTCTGGGTACCGTATGCACCCGTGCATGCACTTTTTGCGCTGTCAGCAGAGGCGTTCCCTTGGTTTTAAATCCTCACGAGCCTGAAAATGTGGCTAAAACGGTTAACCACCTCGGACTGCGCCATGTCGTCATTACGAGTTCTACACGCGATGACCTGAGTAATGGGGGAGCGGAGTATTTTTGCAAAACGGTACGTGCAATCAAAGCGCTTGACGATTCTATTACCGTAGAGTTGTTGATACCCGATATGAAAGAAAACCTCTCGGCACTTGAACAAGTGGCTAATAGCGGTGCCGAGATTATCGGTCATAACCTCGAGACGGTATCTAGGCTGTATCATGTACGCAAAGGATCTGATTACGAACGCTCGCTGCGGGTACTGGAAAAACTCACCTCTTTGAATCCCGACATCGCGACCAAAAGCGGCATTATGCTGGGATTTGGCGAGGGCGATGAGGAGATTCTGAGTCTTATGCAGGATTTACTGGATGTGGAGTGCCGGTATCTCAGTATCGGGCAGTATCTCTCCCCTTCGCATAAATATGAACCTGTTGTGGAGTATGTGGAGCCAAAGCGGTTTGAGTATCTTCGAGATCGAGGGATGGAGATGGGGTTTACCTATATCAAAAGCTCCCCCTATGCACGCAGCAGCTATATGGCACATGAATATTTGGAGGCAAAATGATGAAACAGTTTGATGCGGTAGTGATCGGGGCGGGGCCTGGCGGGTATGAAGCAGCCATTGAGCTCGGACGTGCGGGGATAAAAACGCTCCTGATAGATAAAAGCAAAGAGCGTATCGGCGGAACGTGCCTTAACGAGGGGTGTATCTCAACCAAAAATTATCTGGAGAGTGCAGGGTATGCCTCAAAAGCCTCCTATTTTTCCGACTGCGGATTGGAAGTCGCGGTCAAGGGGTTGAATCTCCAGCGCTTAGGTGAGAAAACCGTATTGCTAAAAAATGAACTCCGTTCCGGTGTCGTATGGCAGCTGGAAAATGCAGGGGTTGAAATGCTCTATGGCTCTGCATCTTTTAGTGATTCCCACACCATTGAGGTCTCAGGAGAGAAGATCGGTTTTGAGAAGTGCATTATCGCAACGGGAGCGAAGGTGCGAGAAGTTTCCGTCCTCCCACTCGACGGTAAGAAAATTATCTCCAGCCGTGAGGTATTTGAGCTGACAACGCTCCCTAAATCGATAACCATTGTCGGAGGGGGTCCGATCGGATGCGAATTTGCGACGTTCTTCCGTGCTTTTGGAGTAGACGTGACCCTCATCGCGCGCGGTACTCAACTTCTCTCAAGCGAAGATGAAGATATTTCCAAAGCGCTGTTACGGGCATTCAAAAAATCCGGTATCACGGTCATGACATCCGCGTCGGTTCTAAAAGCCGAAGTGCACAGCGAGGGGGTAACCTTGCGTATCCAAGCAGAAGCCCAAGAGACCATTGTGTGTGAACTCATCCTCTGCGCAATGGGCCGAGATCCTTATACCCAAGAGCTAATGCCTCAAAATGCAGGAGTAGAATTGTCCCCTCGTGGTTTTATTAAAGTGAATGACTCTTTTCAAACCATCCAACCGCATATTTATGCACTCGGTGACTGCATCGACACGCCGGCCTATGCACATACCGCCTATGCCGAAGCAAAAATTGCCGCGTATAACCTCATCAACGACACTACGCAGCGCAACGAACACATCAATCCCTCAACCACCTTTTCCGATCCTCAAATCGCAAGCTGCGGATTGAAAGAAAAAGAGGCAAACGAGCAAGGCAAAGCCATCGAGATTAAAAAAGCCTTTTTCAAAGTCAATGCAAAAGCCAAAATCAACGGAGATGATTCCGGATTTGCCAAACTGATCGTGTGTGCCGATACGGGTGTCATCCTGGGTGCATCGATTATCGGGGTGGAAGCGACCGAAATCATTCACGAAATGGTGGTAGCGGTAGAGAAAAAGCTAATGGCCAAAGATCTTATCGCGATGATCCATGCACATCCGAGTGTCTCTGAGATTGTACGATATCTGTAAATACTATATTCTAGTCATTACTTTTACATTGATTAGCTTTCGTAAAACGGATTTTCAATAGTCTCTGCGGAGTCTGTCTCAATACTCTCAGGAAGCTGCTTATCACGCTTCAGAGCCTCAATCGACGCATCGATAATTCGCTTGAGCTTTAAAGCACGTTCGAGCCCTATGCGGTCCTTTGTAATATCCAAAGAGCCATAAAGCGAAATACGGTCAAGACGGTTTTCTACCGTAAGATTCTCAATCAAAAAACTGTCGGTTTCGTTTTCATACGCCATAAATGATATAGGGGTCATGGTTACCAATTCCTTTTAAAAAGTTTTTCCAGTAAACGGATTATACCCGTATCGCTGAAGGTGTTGTGTGACCGGCCGTTTCTCACTTCGGGCTCCGGTAAATTCATCGCCGTTTGTTTGGCAGAGGCTTTCATCTGCGGAAAAAACCGAATTCCCGACATCTGCTCAAGTTCCGTAATACTGATAACCTCATAGTCGTTGCCAGGAGCATTCTCAACGACATAAGCAGCCCCTTTTCCAGTAGCGGGGTCATAGATCGCTTTGTAGATTTTTGTGGGTATTAACACTCTTCCTCCTATGCGTTGAACCGATGTCCCCATGAACAGGGGTCCCGTAATCACATAGAGTTCCCCTTTGTTCTTCGTGAGTTGGCGTGTAGCTCCTTCGATGCCGGCCCAGATGCCGCGATTGTTGTCCGAGTTTTGTGGAACCATGTTTGCCAGAGTAAAACACTCCTGCTGTGCTAATTTAGTCGGCATATCCGCAGAGGGGGCCATATGTCCTCGATCATAGCCTGAATGGGAGTAATCTTTAAGCTCCGAGCGCTCATAAGGACTCAACTGCTCCTCCGGATGAAAATTATTGCTTCTTCTGGTTTTAGAACGCAACCCCTCACGTGTCAGACGCTCCGCACTCCACAACGGCGTACGGGAAACTCCTGAGTGCATGACGGCAAAGGACGAATAGCACAGCTCTGTGTTTTTATTATTTAGTTTTGCATTGAGAATATCGGGGGCTTCATTGCTGTAATAGATGCCGGTACATTGAGTAGGGGAAGAAAGCAGAGCAGTTGATAATAGGGTTGAACTTATGAGCACGGTCACGTGTTTCATGCGATTATCCGAAAGGTGAATTTTTAGAAGAGGATTCAATGAAAATATCGGTTCCACAAAAACCATCCAATGGCGCTATGAACTGATAAAATCATCCACAGTACGTATTTAAACTTCTGCGTTTTATGGCGGAACAGCCGTTGAGCGGCAATGGCTCCGACACTTCCGCCGATGAGGGCCCAAAACAGCAGATTCTTTTCACTGATGCGGTAGCGATTGGAAATAGCCAAATATTTGTCTACTCCAAAAGCAATCAGCGTTATGGCGTTTAGTGATAAAAAGATATAGAGTAAATAGTTCATTGGCAGCATTTTAGCGCAATTCTTTTTTTAGCTCTTTATTATGGCAAACCTGAAAAATAGCAGCAAAGCTTTTGGATATAGTACAGTCTTTATTAATCTAATTTGTTTATTTTTAAGTATTTATATTTTATTGTCATATAATTTTAATTCTGATAGAATAACGAACGTGAGAAATCACATTTTTAAATATAAGGAAACAAAATGAATGAATTTAAAACGATAGCAGCGACCGTCATTATGATGACGACACTCGTAGGATGTGCGACAAAAGCACCAACTACAGGCGATTTCATGCGAATGCATGCGGCTGAGGGGAAGGCAGAAGGGATAGATCAAAAACAGATTGCAAAAGAGTGGGATCAAGGATCAAAATTAAAGCAATCGGGGGCAAAACTGGTTAAGGAGGGAGAAGAACTTATGAAATCTGGAGATAAAGATATAACTACCGGAAAACAAAATATTGAGCAAGGGAACAAAGATATAGCCGAAGGGACGACACTTATGGAAAAAAGTGAGCAGAAGTTTAAGGAAAAATATCCGAATCAAGAACTCGACCTCAATAAGTAATCCTCAAGGGTATGCTTTCTGGCATACCTTTTCATCCTTCCAAGATTAACTCTACTTTTTATATTTAATAAAGCTTGATTAATGTATTCTAACAATATATATGTTATTTTGTTTATATTTAATCAATAGTATCAAAATACATATTGTAGTAAATTTGGTTTACTAAATTTACAATACGCCAATATATGGCAATAAAGGTATCAAATGCTTGAAACTATTGCAGTCGTACTCATTCTCCTTTGGATACTAGGTTTCGTCACTTCGTATACGTTGGGTGGATTTATTCATCTCCTTTTAGTCATCGCGGTTGTGGTGATTTTAGTTCGTATCATTCAAGGTCGTCGATTGTAATGACCCACAAATACTTTTGTGCAGTAGGGCAGTCAAGCACATAGTATGATTTTTTCAATTTCGACAATTATTTTTCTACAAACTGACCTTGTAGAAATCTAAAAAAATTTAAAGCAGAGAGATAATGAACATACTTAGAATCATGGCAATTATGCTAATTATAGGCGGAGTACTCGGATTGGTATATGGAAGTTTTAGTTATACGAAAGAGACCCATGAGACCAAGCTGGGGCCAATCGATGTATCGATAAAAGAAAAGGAAACGCTCAATGTTCCGGTTTGGGCTGGAGCAGGGGCAATAGCATTTGGTAGTTTAATACTACTTTTTGGAAATAAGAGGGACTAACTCTTTACCATTTTTAAATAAAGGAAATGCATTATGAGTACAAAAAAAGCATATAAAGAAAAAATTGAAGCAGAACTGGACTTGGCTGAGGCAAAATTAGCCGAACTCAAAGCCGAAGCGAAAAATTCTGCTGCCGATGTTCATATTAAATATAGTGAGCATGCGGATAAGCTTGAACAGATGGTTAATGTCACAAAAGTAAAACTCAAAGAATTGGATGACGCCCGTGAGGATGCATGGGAACACCTTAAAGAAGGTGTGGAAAGTGCATGGGGTACATTAAGTGCTGCGGTACAAGATGCTGCTGCCAAGTTTAAAAAATAAAAGTGCTATCGATTTTTAATCCTCTTCATTTTCTACTTTCCCGCTTATGCGGGAAAACATTTAATTTGTATTCTTTTCATCTCCTCAAATCTCCCAAATTCAGAAACAAGTGCTTCCAGGGTGATATGGGCATCAAAATCCAAAGCTGCTAACTTGAGGGCACATATAATTGCTTCAGAATTACTCCTGTTTGTATAAAGCCTGTTTGTTAGCAATTTAATCATATAATACAATATACATTAACAATTAGGTGTATTTGAAATACAGAAAGTGTTCAAGTCGTAATTACAGCAATAAAACACTATTACCTCTCTCACCTATAATTGAGCCTAAATTGATGATATAAAGCATCAACAATGGATAGTAACGCTCTACAACTTATAGGAAAGAATCATGACAAGCCAAAAAAATAAAAAAACTATAGTAAATACTCATTTTCCCATTGTCGGCATCGGCGCATCGGCTGGTGGACTGGCAGCTTTTGAGGCGTTCTTCTCCGGTATGCCGATCGACACCACTCCAAATATGGCTTTTGTGTTAGTACAACATCTTGCACCCGAACACACGAGCATACTCGCAGACCTCATCCAAAAATATACGCCAATGCACGTATTTGAAGTGAAAGATGGTATAACAGTACAGCCTAACTGCGTCTACATTATCCCCCCAGGCGTTGATATGGCACTTCTAAACGGCACACTCCAGTTACTGGAGCCCTCACAGCCACACGGTCGTCGCCTGCCGATAGATTTCTTTTTTCGCTCTCTGGCTCAAGATCAGCATGAGAGGGCTATCGGCATTATTTTGACCGGCACCGGCAGTGATGGAACCCAAGGAATACGTGCCATCAAGAAGGAGGGTGGTATGGTCATAGTCCAGGACCCGACTTCTGCTGAGTACGATGGGATGCCGCGTAGCGCCGTTGCGACGGGATTAGTGGATTATGAGCTCTCACCATCAGAGATGTCCACTCAGCTGATAGCTTATGCAACGCATGCACTCGGCAATTTCCACTCTTCTCTGCCCCCTGAAAAAAAGAAGGAGAGAGAAAGTTCCCTGAAAAAGATTTTTATTTTGCTGCGTTCCCAGACCGGCCACGACTTCTCCCAATACAAACCTAGTACCATTTATCGCCGAGTTGAACGACGCATGGTCGTACATAAGATTGAAATGATAGACCAATACGTCAAGTATCTGCAGCAGATACCCGATGAAATAGAGGCACTATTTCGTGATCTCTTGATCGGCGTAACAAAATTTTTTCGTGATCCAGAAGCATTTATGATGTTAAAGGAGACTATTATTCCAAAGCTCTTTAAGGGGAAGCCCGCAGGATCTACGATCCGTATTTGGTCAAGCGGATGTTCTACTGGAGAGGAGGCATACTCCATTGCTATTCTAATGTATGAACATTTAGAAGAGACAAAACAACGCTACGCCGTACAGGTTTTTGCCACCGATATTGATGCTAATGCTATAGCAACCGCTCGCGCCGGAATTTATCCTGCCAGCATCGCCACGTATGTATCTGAGGAAAGGTTAGCGCGATTTTTTACCGTAGAGGCAAACGGCAGCACCTACCGTATCCATAAAAATATCCGTAATATGGTGATTTTTTCTGAGCATGACCTCATCAAAGATCCCCCTTTCTCAAAACTCGACTTCATCATTTGCCGTAATCTCATGATTTATATGAATGCAGAATTACAAAAAAGGCTCATCCCCTTGTTTCACTACGCACTAAATCCAAACGGAACCCTTTTTTTGGGCTCTTCTGAGAGTATAGGCGAGTTTAGCGATCTTTTTTCCACACTGGATCTAAAATCAAAACTCTATAGACGCAATGATCATATTTCTAACAGTAACAGGAAGGCTCATAATCCGTTTTCATTACCTATAAATACTATGCATACTACCCCACCAGATGGCAATATCAAGTCAGCCGTACCCGTAAAACTGCCGTTGCGTGAGCTGACGGAACAAGCACTTTTGCAACAAATTGCCCCCTCCGGCGCTCTTATCAATGAAGTTGGAGACATACTTTATCTCCACGGTCGCACCGGAATGTATCTTGAGCTTCCCTCGGGAGAGTCAAGTACCAATAACATACTTCTAATGGCTCGTGAAGGGCTACGACGCGATTTGACCATAGCTTTGCATAACGCTGTATCGACTAAGGAGATCGTCCGATCTCTAGGTTTAAAAATCCAAACTAACGGTCACTTCACCATAGTCAATCTTACCATACGTCCTGTGGTAACAGGCTCTAGTACGATCGTGCAGGAATACTTATATCTCGTCATCCTAGAAGAAGTCTCACTGCTAGACTCCGAACAAGCAAAGCAGGGTGCCTTGCGAGCCATAGCGGAATCAGACACTCCCGATGCGAATGCACATCTCTATATCGCGGCACTCAAGCAAGAGTTGTTATCCAAAGAAGAATACATCAAAATCGCCAAAGAAAAAATGGAGAGCGCCAATAAAAAGCTAAAATCCTCAAACGAGCAGATGCAAGCCGTGAACGAAGAGTTACAATCGACCAACGAGGAGCTGGAAACTTCTAAAGAGGAATTGCAATCAACCAACGAAGAGCTATCTACCGTCAACACCGAACTCCAAACCAAAGTGGCGGATTTATCACAGGCAAACAATGATATGAACAATCTGCTCGCCGGCACAGGCGTCGGCACCGTCTTCGTAGATCATCAACTGCGTATCCTCCGTTTTACCCCAGAAGCCCGTGCTATTATCAATCTGATTCCCGGCGATGAGGGAAGATCTGTAGCCCATTTGGTCTCCAATTTGGTCGGCTATAATCACATGGTAAGCGACGTGCAGGCGGTATTGGATACCCTCGTTCCCAAAGAAGTAGATGTTCAGACTACCGCTGGGAAGTGGTATGCAATGCACATTTTTCCCTACCGAACGCTTGATAACGTAATCGAGGGAGCAGTACTCACGTTTGTGGATATTACGGAAATTTCGCAGACACGTGAGGAACTTAAAAAAGCCAACGAAGGACTTCGTCTGGCCGTGGTCGTACGCGATGCCCACGATGCAATCACGGTTCAGGACTTAAATGGTCGCATCCTCGCATGGAATCCCGGGGCGGTGCGCATGTATGGTTGGAGTGAAACTGAGGCACTGGCAATAAACACACGTGAACGGATTCCACAGGAACTGCGAGAAGAAGCATTGAAAAAGGTACATCAGCTTAGCCTCGCAGAAGTTCTTGAGCCGTATCGTACCCAGCGGATCACCAAAAATGG
>JAUXSZ010000198.1 GCA_030679635.1 Sulfuricurvum sp.
CTATTGCCTACGATATTAACGCAAAAATGGGTGGAGGATCTCTGGAATGGATGAAACGCAAAGTTATTTTTATTCGTCTAAGTGGACCGAGACGTTCTGATATCGTGGCAGCTGACTATACTTTGTCGTATCAAAAAGTGATTTTGAGCGGAGGAATGTATGCTTTTGCAAAATGGGCCAATCGAGAACAAACGGATTTCTATTATACGTCGTTAAATGATTTTAAGCCAACCATTTACAAAGTGAATCTGGCAACAGGGAACAAAGTGGCCGTTATCTCTTCGGATGGGATGGCTGTCTGTTCGGATGTGAGTGAAGACGGTAAACAATTGTTATTGACATTGGCTCCAGCAGGTCAGCCAGATATTTATCTTTATGATATCGTGAGCAAAGAAAAAAAACGTCTTACCGATTACTCCGGGATAGATGTTAATGGACAGTTTATGGGCAATAATACGATTGCCTTCGTATCAAATAGGATGGGGCATCCCAATATATTTTCTAAAAAAATGGACAGTTCTGCTGTGAATCAACTGGTCTTTGAGGGAAAAAATAATTCTACCTGCAGTACGTATCGTAATTGGATTGTCTATAAGGCGCGTGAAAATAGTGCAGGTAATAGCAGTGCGTTTAATCTCCACCTCATTTCTCTTAATAATCATTCAGTACGACGTTTAACAAGCAGCGGAGAGAACGATTATCCTCGATTTTCGCATGACGGAGAAGCGATATTGCACATTAAACATGAAGGGTCTCATAGTATGGTTGGGATCATTCGTCTTGGTGTGAATAAAAGTTTCTCTTTCCCTCTGAATATTGGGCGAATGCAATCAATTGACTGGTGATTTACCTTTTTTTAGGTACAATTACGATTATTATATTCAAACCAAAGGTAATATATCATGAAACGTGTAGCATATTTTAGCGCTGTCCTTGCAGTCTTAGTCTTTAGTGGGTGTTCAAGTAAAGGGCCTTCTATCGATGCAACGGCAAATGGCAGTGTTTCAGGAAATGGTAGCAATAATGCAGGTATGGCAACCTCAGAGAACAAAAATACAGACAGTACTGCGGTTATTGCACCAATTACAAATGCGAATTCGGCGGATAAAGGATCTAGCTCTACGGATACTTCAAATAATCAAATTGCGAGTATTTTATTTGACTACGATAAATATGAGATCCGTGCAAATATGCAACAGTCAATAAAAGTGAATGCTGAATTGCTAAAAGCAAAAACCGTCAAACTTGAAGGTAATTGTGATGAGTTCGGCAGCGATGAGTACAATTTTGCATTGGGTCTTAAGCGTACAAATGCTGTTAAATCAGCTCTCGTAAACGAAGGGATGAATGCGGATTCCATCACTATGGTCAGTTTAGGTGAAGGCAATCCTATGTGTATGGAAAAAACACAAGAGTGCTGGGCACAAAATCGTCGCGTTGATTTCAAACTTCCATAAATGCGTCTACTCGTTGTATCTTCGTTAGTTTTCTCTCTTTTATGTGCATCGGAACCCTCGGTTTTCGGTGCAGGCAATCTCAACCAGCCTAATCCGTATGGTCTTACCTCCGAAGAAAAATTAATACTAGAAAATAAAAAAGAGATAGAAGCTGTTACGCAAAAAAGCAATCTTCAAACGGCCAAAGTTGACAGTGCAACGGAGCGTTTAGATGGTCTTGGGGCAGTGGTTGAAGGTCTAAATCAATCGGTACATGAACATGCAATTGCACTGCAAAAAATAACGGAAGCAACCGCTTCTGATAGTAATGTGTCCTCTATTATTGACGGATTACGTGCAGAAAATCATACTAACAGTGAAAATATCATTCAGCTTAAAACATTACTGGAAGAACTTTCTCATGTGGTTGAT
The DNA here is from genome assembly GCA_030679635.1 of Sulfuricurvum sp. GTDB lineage: Bacteria > Campylobacterota > Campylobacteria > Campylobacterales > Sulfurimonadaceae > Sulfuricurvum. The sequence goes on from JAUXSZ010000198.1 coordinate 1,869, forward strand.
TCGATTAATGCCTCTTATGTAAGTAAAGAAGAATTTTTGCTTCTGATGAAGCAACTCAAGATGACGCCTCCTTTAAAGACAGAAGGAAGCGGTAAAATGGATACTCAAGCCCTTGAAAAAAAGGCAAAAGAGTATTTTGATCAAAAAAAATATGCGGATGCGCAAAGCTATTATGAGATGTTGATTCAAAAAAAATATAAGATCTCGGAATCTAATTTTTGGATAGGTGAAACCTATTTTCAACGCAAAGAATACAAGGATGCCATCTCTTACTACAAGCAAAGCGCTTCGCTTAATGACAAAGCGTCTTATATGCCTACATTGCTTTTGCATACGGGAAATGCGATGGAAAAGAATGGTGATATCACGAGTGCGAAAGCTTTTTACAAAGCAACAATCGGAAAGTATAGTGGAAGTGGTGCTGCTAATGAAGCACAAGAGCGACTCTCTAAGCTAAAATAGCTATATGTCTATTTTCAGGATAGCTATAGCTAATTGTGCTAAAATCGCGTTATCTTAAAATTTGTAAGGCAAATCAATGGCAATTGAAGCAAATCAGATCGTTTCGATCGAGTATGAAGTACGTGATGGACAGAACATTGTAGACAGTAATGTTGGTGGAGCTCCACTGGTATTTATGTTTGGTAAAAGTCAAGTTATTCCAGGTTTAGAATCAGGAATTGCAGATATGAAAATCGGTGAAAAATCAGATGTAATGGTCAAAGCAGCTGATGCTTACGGCGATTACAACGAAGAAGCACAGCAAGAACTTCCACGTGAGCAATTCGCTGGTATCGATTTGAACCCGGGAATGACTCTTTACGGTCAGGGTGAAGATGGCGGAACAGTTCAAGTAACCGTCAAAGAAGTAAAAGACGAAAATGTTATTATTGATTTCAATCACCCATTAGCGGGCAAAGATTTGATGTTTACGGTAACGATCAACAATATTCGTGACGCATCTGCTGAAGAGGCGAAGAGCGGTATCCCTGCTGAAAATGCTGTCGATGACAGCGGATGTTGTGGAAGCGGTGGTAACCACGGTTGTGGATGTCACTAATTTTATAACTGCTTCAAACGCCTCAGCAGAGGCGTTTAAGACCGCAAATTTATTAAAAGGTTTATCGGTTAATGCCATGATAATTGGCGAGCGCGGTACCGGTAAACTTACTCTTGCACGTTACATTCTTCCCCATGCTCCCATTGTTGATGCAAGCTGTTTTGATGAACTTCTTGAAGCGGTTGAACGGCATAATGAAATTATTATTCACCGTCTTGATGATGTAGCCAACCTCAAACGTTTAATTGAAACACTCAATCGTACTAAAACACGTGTTATTGCAACCGGTGGAACTCGGTATACTCAAGATCAATTGGATGAAATTTTTGCCATTCGCCTTCTTCTTCCTCCACTGCGGGAACGGATAGAAGACATAGAGGTCCTTACGGATCTTTTTGTACAAGAAGCACAGAATACGTTTGGACGATCGGATGGGTTTGATACGCAAGAGTTTATTCCCGACGTGAGTGAAAACGGACTCTCTTTGCGCCGACAGGTTTATTTGCACTACTTGTTGAGCAGCATTAAAGAAAATGATCTGATGGAGATTGTTGAGCATTTCTTAGTGGATCAGCTTGGCAGTAATAATGATTACCGCAAGTTTTTGCATTTGTATGAGGTGCCGTTGATTCGAGCAGGGATCAAACGGTTTAAATCGCAGTTGCAGTTGGCCGATAAATTGGGACTCAACCGTAACACTTTGCGCAAAAAGATCGCTGAGAACAGCGACTATCAATTTGATTTAAAGGACATTTAGTGGATCACAAAAGAATAGCAATGATTTTTCCAGGTCAGGGAAGCCAAAGCATTGGTATGGGGAAATCATTTTATGAAAATAGCCCTGTTGCACGTGAAATGTTTGAAAAAGCAGGTGCGCGTATCGGGGTTGATTTCACAAAATTGTTATTTGAAGAAAATGATCAGTTGAACCAAACCGCGTATACACAGCCTGCTATTTTGTTAATTTCTTTGATTGCCTATCGATTATTTCAAGATGCGTTTCCCATCAAGCCCGTAATGTTGCTGGGGCACTCATTAGGTGAGTTCAGTGCGTTAAGTGCTGCTGGGGCGATCGATTATGTCGATGCGGTTGAATTGGTGCATAAACGCGGTGCTTTGATGCAAAGCGCATGTGAAGATATTGATGCGGGGATGATGGCCATTTTGGGTTTAGAGGATGCCATCGTTGAGCAGCTCTGCGAAAAAGCAAATGCCCAGGGGAAAAAAGTGTGGCCTGCCAACTTTAACCAAAACGGTCAGCTTGTGGTTGCAGGGCTCAAAGCCGATTTGCAATCGATGGAAGCGACATTCAAAGAAGCAGGGGCAAAGCGAGCACTGTTGCTGAATATGTCGATTGCAAGCCACTGTCCGCTGCTTTCCGCTGCACAAGATCCGTTGGCCGAGGTGATGGAAAAAATGGTGAGCGATACGTTTATTTCCCCCGTAGTTTCCAACGTCACGATGCAAAAATATGCAACCAAAGCAGATGCGGTGGCATTGCTCAAAGAGCAATTGGTTAAGCCGGTACGCTACAAACAGTCGATTGAATCGATTGTAGACGAGATCGACGTGATGATCGAATTTGGCAACGGTGCCGTTCTCAAAGGGCTTAACAAGCGCAATGCACCCAACAATGAAACGTACGGCATATCGGATATGGAAACACTCTCCAAGGTGTGCGAAGCACTGAGATGAAAGTTTCTTTAATACAATCGGCACCCAAACTGAATCGCTCCAATCTTCAAGAGGTATTGGCCATTGTAGAAAAGCATCATGGCTCGGATGTCGTTGTTTTTCCGGAGTTGGCGTTGAGCGGATACCTGTTACAGGATAAACTGTTTGAAGATGCGTGGAATATAGATGAGCTCCAAGAGCTGGCAGCTGCAAGTGCGCAGTGCGATATTGCTATTGGGGCAGCTCTTTGGGATAATGGAAAAGTCTATAACAGTGCTTTGTATTTCAGTCAGGGTGCATTGGTTCATGTTCATCATAAAAATCATTTGCCTACGTACGGAATGTTCGAAGAGGGGCGTTATTTTGCGTCCGGAAACGAGATCAAGGGATTTAAAACACGGCATGGGAATGCGGCTATCGTGATCTGTGAAGATATGTGGCGTGCAGAGACATTGGCTTCCCTGGCATTGCTTGATCCGGATGTCATTTATGTTCTGGCAGCCTCTCCGTCGAGAGACTTTAGCGATGAGGGGTTGTTGATTGAGCGCCAGTGGGACGCATTGCTGAAATCGTGCGCACTTTTGACCCATGCGTATGTCGTCTTTGTCAATCGTGTCGGATTTGAAGACGGATTAGGATTCTGGGGCGGAAGCCGCGTGATTACTCCGTTGGGAGAAAGCGAACATACCCTTTCTCTTTTGGACGGTGAAGAAAAAACGGTTACTTTGAATCATGCTCTTCAAAAGCTACAGCGTTACATCGTTAAGCATTCATAAAAATAATAGGATTAAAGGATTTGGAATGAAAATAGCGATCATGGGCGCAATGCGCGAAGAGATCGATCCGATTTTAGCAACAGTGGATGACTATACGAGTACTGAACATGCAGGGAACGTATTTTATGAGTGTGTTTACGGTGGGCATGAGCTGGTGATTGCGTACTCTAAAATCGGCAAAGTCTTTTCGGCAATTACGGCAACGGTGATGATAGAACGTTTTGGTGCACAGAAACTGCTTTTTAGCGGTGTAGCGGGTGGTATTTCAGAAGAGTTAAAAATCGGTGATTTGGTGATGGCGAGTGCACTGTGTCAGCACGATGTCGATATCGTTGCCTTCGGTCATCCTTATGGTTTTATCCCTGAGGGATCACTGATGATCGATAC
>JAUXSZ010000202.1 GCA_030679635.1 Sulfuricurvum sp.
CAAGTGAAGATGCTTCATATCCACAAAACAGGGATGCTGATAGCGGCATCGCTTAAAATGGGGGCAATCATCGTGGGACGCGATGATATTGCCGATATGCTTTATGATTTTGGGATTGATTTAGGGCTTTTGTTTCAAATACAAGATGATATTTTGGACGTGACTCAGGATTCTGTGAGTGCTGGAAAAACAACCAATAAGGATGAAGCGAAGAACAGTTTCGTAACGCTATTAGGATTTGAGAAAGCGATGCAAGAGGCAAATGTGCTCGCGGATAAACTTTTGGTGCAAATGGAGAGTTTTGATGAGAATTTGCGTCGTGAATTGTCACCAACACTTACCAAATACATCAACCGACATAAGGAATAAACAATGAGTAATATTATGCGTCAAAAAATGGCCGATACGATCCGATTTTTAGCGGCCGATATGGTTCAGCAAGCCAATTCAGGCCATCCGGGTGCCCCTATGGGGTTGGCCGATATCGCTGTTGTTCTGTCCGAACATATGACGCATAATCCAAAAAATCCAACATGGTTAAACCGTGACCGTCTCGTTTTTTCAGGCGGCCATGGGACAGGACTTATTTACTCACTCAATTATCTTTGGGGCTATGGATTGGAGATTGATGATTTGAAGCAATTTCGTCAATTGCATTCAAAAACTCCGGGACATCCTGAGTATCGTCACACAGCTGGCATCGAAATCACGACAGGTCCTTTGGGTCAGGGGATTGCCAACGCCGTCGGATTTGCGATGGGTGCAAAATATGTGGGGCATAAGGTAAATTCTGAAACGGCATCGTTAATCGATCACCGTGTTTATTGTTTGTGCGGTGATGGCGATTTGGAAGAGGGGATCAGCTATGAAGCGTGTTCGATCGCAGGGCATATGGCATTGGACAATCTCGTGTTGATTTACGATTCTAACCGCATCACAATTGAGGGTTCGACGCAATTGAGTCTGAGTGAAAATATCCGTGATCGTTTTGAATCGCAAAAATGGGCGGTATTGGAGATTGACGGGCATAATTTCGATGAAATCGATGGCGCATTAACGCAAGCGAAAGCGATTGCACGCCCTGTATTGATTATCGCTAATACCGTGATTGCGAAAGGTGCCGGCAAACTGGAAGGGTCTCACCATGCGCATGGGGCCCCTTTGGGGAATGACGTCATTAAAGCGGCTAAAATCGCTGCAGGATTTGATCCGGAAGCCACCTTCGCCGTAGATGCAGATGTCCTTGAGCGTTTCCGTTGCGCCATCGAAAAAGGGGACTTGGCCCAGCGCGAGTGGAATCACCGTCTTAAAGAACTTCCGTTGATGGAACAGAATGAGGCCTATGAGCAGTTGCTTAATCCTGATTTTGGCCGTATCCAATGGCCAACGTTTGAAAAAGCAGACGCTACACGAAATACCAATGGGTTGATCTTGAACGCGATTGCCAAGGCTATCCCCGGCTTTTTAGGAGGCTCTGCCGATCTTGCCCCCTCCAACAAAACCGAGCTTGTGGGGATGGGGGAATTCCCTCAAGGCAAAAACATCCACTTTGGAATCCGTGAGCATGCAATGGCATCGATTACGAACGCAATGGCATTGTACGGACCGATACTCCCGTTCAGTGCAACCTTTTTTGTTTTCAGCGATTATCTCAAGCCAGCGGCGCGCATTGCGGCATTGGCAGGTATTCAACATTTCTTTATCTGGACCCATGACAGTATCGGCGTAGGGGAAGACGGTCCCACTCATCAGCCGATTGAACATTTGAGCCAATTTAGAGCATTACCGAATTTTTACGTCTACCGTCCGGCAGATGGGCTAGAGAACGTAAAAGCGTGGCAGAAAGCCCTCTCGATGAAAACGTCACCAAGCGCATTTGTCTGTTCACGTCAAAACCTTCCGGTATTGTCAGCACCTATCAAAGGAGACGTTGAAAACGGCGGATATTTATTGGTAGAAGTTGCAGAGGCTACCGTTACCCTTATGGCTTCGGGTTCGGAAGTTTCCTTGGCTCTGAAGACAGCAGAAGTGCTGGCGCACAGAGGGGTCAAAGCGAATGTCGTGAGTGTCCCTTGTTATGACTTATTGATTGAACAGCCGCAAAGCTACATCGATTCGATTATACACCCCTCAACGAAGAAAATAGCGATAGAAGCGGCACGCGGATTGGAATGGTATCGCTTTGCTGACACGGTTATCTGCATGGAGAGTTTTGGTGCCAGTGCCCCTGCCGATCAGCTGTTTGAACATTTTGGATTTAGCGCAGAATCAATCGCTTCGCGCGTATAAAATGACAGATTCTCCTGAATATTTAGAAAAAAAAGCCTTTTTTGATTCGCTGATTACCCTTTATGGGCGTAATGTGGCGGTGGAAGTACTACGCGACGATACGATTCAAGTACACAAGCTCCATCTCTCAAAAAGCAACCGAACGGATGAGACGATCGAAGAGATCCTCTCTCTTGCCCAAATGAGAGGCGTTGAGATCAAGTATCACACGAAAGAGTCACTTTCCCGTATCTCGAAAAACAGTGCGCAGGATCAAGGGGTAGCGATTGATGTCCATTCCTCGAATTACCGTCATGTCCGATCGATTAATGAAGATTTTCCGGATAATTTTCGTTTCTTGGCGCTGGATGGAATCAATAACCCTCAAAACTTGGGGATGATTGTCCGCTCGGCAGCAGCGAGCAGGATTGATGGGATTATCCTTCCGCGTAAAAACAGCACCAAACTCTCACCCTTGGTCATGAAAGCAAGCGCAGGAACCCTTTTTAAGATTCCTATCTACTACTGCGATGACCTAGAAGAGATTCTGCATCTCAAAGATACGGCGATCATTACTCTTTCGTCGCACGCGCACAGTGATATCCATTCGTTAAAAATTCCAGATCGCTCTATTTTTGTACTGGGGAATGAAAGCGAAGGGGTGAGTGAAAAGGTAGCAGCGGCATCGTCTCATACCGTTTCGATCCCGATGTACCGTGGAGTCGAATCCCTGAATGTTGCGGTGACTGCAGGGATTGTCAGCTTTCTACCATAAGGGTATAGGGGCGGCGGATCCCCTCGATGACTTCTGCGACACTCATATTGCGGCTTTTTCGTAAAAACTCGCCCCCTTGCAAATAAATAAGGACTGTCGGAATCGTAAATACACTAAAATGAGAACCGATTTCGGGTTTTTCAGAGATATCGATGCTTTCTATAATAAAGGTTGGAAACTCATTGATGAGAGCTTCGGTCAGTTTGGGTTTGAGGGCATGGCAGACGCCGCATGTCGGAGCGCTAAAGTAGAGGATGACGGCATCATTTTTATTTAGTAGCTCTTGAATGGTGTGTTGTGTTTGCATAAAAGTATTATAGCAAAAGGGATCCTGTGAAATTTCATCGTGCTTATATCGAAATAACAAACGTTTGCGGTTTGGCCTGCACTTTTTGTCCACCAAAGAGCCAGTCCACGCAGACTATGAGTTTATCTTTTTTTGAGTCGATACTTTTACAGCTTCGAGAGTACACCCGTGACATAGCCCTCCATGTCATGGGTGACTCGATGGTCCTCTCAAATTTGGATGATTACTTAGAGGTTGCGCATCGGTTGGGCTTTACCGTCATGATTACAACGAGCGGGTTTTATCTCGATGAACCGCGACGGGCGATGCTGTTTCACGCGTCGATAAAACAGGTAAATATTTCGTTAAACAGTTTTAACAAGAACAGCGTCTCTCGCAGTTTTGAGGCGTATATGGAAAATATATTGGCGTTGTGCGATGAAAAATTAGGACAAAGCCGTGAGTTCTTCATCAATTTGCGATTATGGAATTTGGATGATGCATGCAGTGAAGAGCTCTTTAATGGACACCTTTTTTCCCTATTGGAAAACCATTTCGCACTTGAAGAGGGGATGATCCGCCATTGCCTGAGTGGAGAGAGACAATCGCTGCGGCTGGCACCTAAAATATTGCTACACTTTGACCGTTATTTTGAATGGCCGACTCTCCACAATGAGGTTGCAGGGGATGGCTATTGTCACGGGCTGAGTAAACAAATTGCGGTATTGGCCGATGGACGTGTCGTACCGTGCTGCTTGGATTGTGATGGAATCATTGAGCTCGGTAACTTACATGAGACAAATTTGGGTAAAATTCTAGGATCCCAACGTGCCTGCGCGATTGTTGATGGATTCAAAGAGGCTAAAGCAGTCGAAGATTTATGCCAAAAATGCAGTTACAAGAAACGATTTGAGAAGGGGTCCTTATCATGATTAAATGTTTTGTTAAAAATGAAAATGCGATCGCATTAATCGACACAATGTCTGAGCTCGATGGAGAGGTTATCGATAAGGTTATTTGGATTGACATGCTCATGCCGACCCATGATGAGATCATTTTTATCGAAAACACCTTTGGGATTAAGTTTCCGACGAAACAAGAAACGGAAGAGATTGAAATCAGTTCACGCTACTGGGAAGAGACCGATAAAATTGAAATTAACAGCTATTTTTTGATCAGCTCTAATCAAAATTCTTTTAATGAAACTGTCTCTTTTATCCTCTACAGGGGTCTTTTGATCTCAATCCGATATGCGGCATTGTATACCTTTGAAGAGTTTAACCGTAAAGTCTACGCAACGCCGCAGCAGTTTGAGAGCGGTTACGATATTTTTTGTAATCTTCTTGATATCCGAATCGATGCGGATGCGGACATTATAGAAAAACTTTCTCGAGATATCGCGAGAATCCGAAAACACGTTTTTACCGATTACAAGAATGATGATGAGGAAATTTTGGAAAAAATTTCCTCTTTTGAAGATCTGAACATGCAAATTAGAGAAAGTTTAACGGACAAGCAGCGTATATTGAGTTCGTTTTTAAAATCAGATAAATACAAACCGTCGTTAAAAAATGATGTAACAATTATGCTAAAAGATATTAAATCGCTCGTTGATTATACCGATTTCAATTTTCAACGGCTCGATTATTTGCAAAATGTTTTTGTCGGTCTTTTGAGCATTCAGCAAAATAAGGTCATTAAAATATTTACGATTGTGAATGTCATCTTTTTACCGCCGACATTGATTGCGAGTATCTATGGGATGAACTTTCAAATCATGCCGGAGCTTGGATGGAAGTTCGGCTACGGCTTATCGGTGTTTTTGATGGTGTGCTCCTCTATTCTGCCGATTTATATTTTTAAACGCAAAGGGTTGATTTAAAAGATCATCTTACAGGTACCCATATGGTACTATTATATTTTAATACATTGAAGGAAAAACATTTGGACAGGCGGATACGCTATTTTATTGAAGATTATTGGGACATATTCATAGGGATGGTCTCGATTCTGCTGGCTTTTTTCTTTCATGATCAAGGCGATGGGACGTTAGCTACTCTCTTTTCTGCTATCGGGATTGCTGCCCTTTCGCTGACTGTTGCGGAGGTGGCCGACATACTCTCTGAACGTCTCCATGAACCGTATGGGAGTTTTGTCCTCACTTTCAGCGCTGTCGTGGTTGAGATTATTCTTCTCTATGTTATTTTGCTCGAAGTGCGCCATTCGCCTGAAGTATTGGAAACGGTGAAAGGGGGAATTATCTCCGCTGTGATCGTTGATTTGAATGTATTGCTCGGACTTTCTGTTTTTTTGGGAGGGCTTGCATTTAGTCAGCAACAGCACAACAAAGAGACCTCCAGCGCCTACAGTACCGTTTTATTCGTCTCTTCGTCGGCTTTGTTGGTCCCGGGACTTTTGAGTCATACCAATCATGGTTCGGAAGTGCTGACGCAAGTGAGCCATCTGATCGCAGGCGTCTTGATGTTCTTTTATCTGATTATCTTTATTTTTCAAACCCAAACCCACACCCACTTTTTCAAAGCAACAGCCCGAAGCCGTTTTTTCCGTCTCAAACGCAAGCTTCAAGAGGAAGAGGGAGAGATTGACGAAAACGATTCCAGCGATTATATTTTTGAGCACTTGAGTACGGCGATCAACTTTATCGCTATTTTTCTTTTGATAGGGGTTATTGCCTTGGGGGCGGAAATTTTTGCCGGGGATGGGATAAAACTGGCGCGCGATTATGGGATATCGGCGGGTCTCTCTGGATTGGTGATCGCTATTATCAGTGTTTCGCCTGAAATATTTACGGCCGTCCGGGCTGCGCGTAATGACCAGATTCAGCGGGTGGTCAATATTGCGATGGGGGCATCGACGGTCTCCATCATTTTGACGGTCCCTATTCTGATGCTGTTGGCCTATTTTTCAGGAATCAATCTCACTCTGGACTTTAACCCGCTACAAATTGGGGCATTGCTGCTGACAATCATATTGGTGTGGAAGACGACGGAAGAGGGGGAGACGAATTATTTCGAAGGTGCCTCTCATCTGATGTTCTTTATCAGCTATGCCATCATTGCCACCTATTACTGATTATGGTGATCTTATTTGCCCCCAGCGAGGGAAAACGTCCAGGGGGTGAAGCCCCAAGTCTCAGCAGTATGTCTTTGATTTTTCCCCATCTGTACGACAAACGTCTTGAAGTGATTTCCAAGTATCAAAACGTGATACGAGATGGAGAGTACAGTGATCTAAAAGAACTGTTTGGACTCAAAGACGAAAAAGAGTTTGAACGGTTTAAAATACCCTACGATAGAGCACTCACCATGAAGGCGATAGAGCGGTATGACGGTGTTGCATACGATTATCTAGGATATGGACGGTTAAGCTGCGAAGAGCAGTCCTACATCGATGAGAAGGTCATTCTCTTCTCAAATTTGTTCGGTCCGATCAGTGCAGGTGACTTCATCCCGGATTACAAACTGAAACAGGGTGCTTCGATTAACACTATGGCACCTGAGAAATTTTACAAAAAACATTTTACCGGTCCGTTGGATGAATTGATAGGAGATCAAGAGGTGCTTGATCTGCGTGCAGGATTTTACGATAAATTTTATACATGCGATCGTCCTCCAATGACGCTTAAGTTTCTGAAAGAGGGGAAAGTGGTGAGCCACTGGGCTAAAGCGTATCGCGGTATCGTATTGCGTACCATGGCGCAGAATCAGATTCGGTCGTTGAGCGATTTTAGGGCAATGAAGATTGATGGGCTAACGATCACCGATGTGGTTGAAACTCAGAAAAAGCAAGAAATTATTTATACAATTGGATGAATTCACAATAGCTCTTGACATTTAATGAAAATGTATATATAATTTCGGCTCCATTTCGTACATGCCGGCATAGCTCAGTTGGCTAGAGCAGCTGATTTGTAATCAGCAGGCCCGGGGTTCAAGTCCTCGTGCCGGCACCAGTGAACGAAATCGGAATGCCTTACAATTATCAGTGTTAGACCAGATTAGGCCGTGGTGAGATACTCAAGTGGCCAACGAGGGCAGACTGTAAATCTGCTGATTTTTATCTTCGAAGGTTCGAATCCTTCTCTCACCACCATTATGCGGGAATAGCTCAGTTGGCTAGAGCGTCAGCCTTCCAAGCTGAATGTCGCGAGTTCGAGTCTCGTTTCCCGCTCCACTGGGAGCTGAAGTACAATTCACAAAACTACTTCATCATTACCTAAAACCGTAAAATAGTTTTTAAGCTTCCAAATACAAATATATCATTGTTTATGCTCACGTGGCTCAGGGGTAGAGCACTTCCTTGGTAAGGAAGAGGTCGGCGGTTCAAATCCGCTCGTGAGCTCCAGTAGTAATTTGTAATTTTTTGAAAGCTTGAAAGCTATTTCAGCTGTTTTTAGGTATAATTCCATTTTCATTTACAATATTAAGTCGGAGGACACTATGGCAAAAGAAAAGTTTACGCGTACTAAACCACACTGTAACATCGGTACAATCGGTCACGTTGACCACGGTAAGACTACGTTAACAGCAGCAATTACAGCAGTTCTTGCTACTAAAACGGGTGCAAAATTTATGGACTACGATCAGATCGACAACGCTCCTGAAGAGCGCGAGCGCGGTATTACGATCGCTACGTCACACGTTGAGTACGAAACAGATGCGCGTCACTACGCACACGTTGACTGTCCTGGTCACGCCGACTATGTTAAAAACATGATTACCGGTGCTGCACAAATGGACGGTGCCATTCTTGTTGTTTCTGCAGCAGACGGCCCAATGCCACAAACGCGTGAGCACATTTTGCTTTCACGTCAAGTTGGTGTTCCATACATCGTTGTTTTCATGAACAAAGAAGATATGGTTGATGATGAAGAACTTCTTGAACTCGTTGAGATGGAAATTCGTGAACTTCTTGATATGTACGATTTCCCAGGTGATGATACCCCTATCGTTGCGGGTTCTGCTCTTAAAGCACTTGAAGAAGCTAAATCAGGTGTTCTTGGTGTTTGGGCTGATAAAATCATGAAATTGATGGATGAAGTGGATCGTTATATTCCTCAGCCGGTTCGTGAAATGGACAAAGATTTCTTGATGCCAGTTGAGGATGTTTTCTCAATCTCTGGTCGTGGAACGGTTGTTACTGGTCGTATCGAACGTGGTACAATCAAAATCGGTGAAACGATCGAGATCGTTGGTATCCGTGATACACAGACAACTACCGTAACCGGTGTTGAAATGTTCCGTAAAGAAATGGAGATGGGTGAAGCAGGCGATAACTGTGGAATTCTTCTTCGTGGTACTAAGAAAGAAGATGTTGAACGTGGTCAAGTTCTTTGTAAGCCAAAATCAATCCTTCCTCACACAAAACTTGAGGCAGAGATTTATGTATTGAGCAAAGAAGAGGGCGGACGTCATACTCCATTCTTTAACGGTTACCGTCCACAGTTCTATGTTCGTACAACAGACTGTACGGGAGCTATTACACTACCGGAAGGTACTGAAATGGTTATGCCTGGCGATAACGTTAAAATTATTGCTGAATTGATCCATCCGATCGCGATGGAAGAGGGTACTCGTTTCGCAATCCGCGAAGGTGGACGTACTGTCGGTGCAGGTGTTGTTTCTAAAATCCTTGCATAATTTTATCCGGCCCTAGGGTCGGAACATAAGGTCTAATATGCGCGAAAATATACATTTAGCTTGTGAAAAGTGCACACGTCGCAACTATCACATTACTAAGAATAAAAAAACTCATACTGAGAAATTCTCAGCCAATAAGTTTTGTAAATTCTGCCGTGAGCACACTGTTCACAAAGAAGCAAAACTGTAAGTTGTCCCTTCGGGGATTTTTTAGGTCAGTAGCTCCAATGGTAGAGCTCCGGATTCCAAATCCGATTGTTGGGGGTTCGAATCCCTCCTGACCTGCCACAAGCATTTTAAACTAATGATGCTTTCGGGCTTTATTCGTTGGAAATGTCCTAAGGATTCATGGTATGAAAAACAGTGTTAGCAATTATTTCAGGTCAGCGAAGCTTGAATTAGCAAAAGTCATTTTTCCAACAAAGCCTCAAGTCAAACAAGCATTCATTGCTGTTCTTGTGGTGGTAACGTTCGTTGTCCTTTTCTTGGCATTGGTTGACTTTGCCATGTCTTCATTACTATCGGCAATTTTGGGTTAAGGAATAAATATGGCACATCGTTGGTACTCAATTCAAACTTATGCCGGCAGCGAGCGTAGTGTGAAAGCTGCAATACAAAATATTATTGCTGAAAATCATCTTGAAGAGGTTATAACAGAAGTAATCGTCCCGACTGAGGATGTTATTGAAGTGAAAAACGGCAAGAAAAAAATAACAGAGCGTTCTCTCTACTCTGGTTATGTATTTGCCAATATCGATTTAAGCATTGATTTGCAGCACAGAATCCAATCGCTTCCGAGAGTTGCGGGTTTTATCGGTGAGGGGAGTAAGCCTACACCATTAAGCGATAACGATATTAACGTTATATTGGATCGCGTCACCAATCGTGCCGCTCCTAAACCTAAGGTCTATTTCGACAATGGTGAAATGGTTCGTATCGTGGATGGTCCATTTGCAAACTTCACGGGAACCGTTGACGAGTATGATTTGGAACACGGTACATTGAAGCTGAATGTTTCTATCTTCGGACGCAGTACGCCGGTAGATATTTCGTATACGCAAGTCGAAAAAATTATTTAATCTCACAAAAAGGAAGCACAAATGGCAAAGAAAATTACGGGTTACATTAAGTTACAAGTTCAAGCTGGCGCGGCTAATCCGGCACCACCGGTAGGTCCTGCACTTGGTCAACGTGGTGTTAACATCATGGAATTTTGTAAGGCGTTTAATGAGCGTACAAAAGATAAAGCAGGATTCAAACTCCCTGTTGTTATTACTGTATATGCAGATAAAACGTTTTCATTCATCACAAAACAGCCCCCAGCGTCTGCTCTTATTATGAAAGCAGCCGGTCTTAAAAAAGGGACTGATAATCCGATGAAAAACAAAGTGGGTAAAATCACTAAAGCTCAATTGATGGAAATCGTTAAGCAAAAAATTCAAGACATGAATACAGATGACGTTGATGCAGCAGCAGCAACCATTATCGGTTCAGCACGTTCAATGGGCGTCGATATTATCGACTAAACCAAAAACTCTTCGACCGCAAAGAGACTAAATCTTGCGGCAGATTCTATTAATGGAGAATTATCATGGCAGGTAAACGCTATAAACTACTAAGTGAAAAAATTAATGTGGCAAAAAGCTACAGTGTAGCTGATTCTTCAGTATTTCTACAAGAACTAAAATCAGCAAAATTTGACGAAACCGTTGAAATTGCTCTTAGTCTTAATGTTGATCCTCGTCACGCTGACCAGATGATCCGTGGCGCTGTTGTGCTTCCTCACGGTACGGGTAAAGTGGTCCGCGTTGCGGTTTTTGCTAAAGGGGCTAAGGCTGATGAAGCTAAAGCTGCTGGTGCTGACATTGTTGGTGCTGAAGATTTAGTTGAGCAGATCAAATCAGGAAATATCAACTTCGACATCGTTGTTGCTGCCCCTGACTGTATGGGTCTTGTTGGTCAAGTAGGTCGTATCCTAGGGCCAAAAGGTATGATGCCTAACCCTAAGACGGGTACGGTTACTGCTGATATCGCAAAGGCTGTTTCGAATGTTAAAGGCGGACAAGTCAATTTCCGCGTTGACAAAAAAGGAAATATCCATGCCGGTGTCGGTAAAGTAAGTTTTGATGCAAAGAACATTGAAGAAAATATTAAAGCGTTTGTCGGTGCTATCAACCGTGCAAAACCTTCAACTGCAAAGGGTCGTTATATCAAAAATGCGGCTCTTTCATTGACAATGAGCCCTGCTATTAAGTTTGATATTCAAGAGCTTCTTGATATTAGATAATTTAAAGCCAGAGGATCTATTCCTTTGGCTTCGCTTGCCGCTGAGGCACTAAATCTTGCCTCTTAAGAGGCATATTTCAATAATTTATCTTATGGACTTAAGACAGTAGGGGGCGTGAGCCTTAATCAGAATTATCTGCCCCGCTTGAAGTTGTGTCTGGAAAGGAGAAACGATGAACAAAACACAAAAGACAGAAATTGTTAATACTCTTACGTCAGAGTTTAAATCAGCAGCTGCTGTAGTAATGTGTGATTACCGTGGCCTTACTGTTTCAGATCTAGAGTCACTACGTAGTATTGCACGCGCTAAAGAGACAAAAGTTCAAGTGGTAAAAAATACCCTTGCTTCTATCGCTTTAGCAAATGCTAACATGACGGGTATCACTATTTCAGATACCAATATTTTTGTTTGGGGAGCGGATTCAATTGCAGCTGCTAAAACAGTTGTTGAGTTTGCAAAAGCTAAAGATAAGTTTGTTATCCGTACGGCATACATTGACGGCCAAGCCGCTGATGAAAGCAAAGTACGTACATTTGCAACCCTTCCGGGACGCGAAGAATTGCTTGGTATGTTGGCATCTGTTTGGATGGGTCCAGTACGCAATTTCACAATCGGTCTCGATGCGCTTAAACGTAAAAAAGAAGAAGAAGCAGCGTAATCGCTGTTTTGAAGTAACGCTGAATTTAATGTCGGCATAAAACAAAAAAAATTTTAGGAGAATACAATGGCTGTTACAAAACAAGACGTTCTTGAGTTTATCTCAAACCTTTCTGTCCTTGAGCTTTCTGAGCTTGTTAAAGAATTCGAAGAAAAATTCGGAGTATCTGCTCAACCCGTAGCGGTTGCTGGCGGTGCTGCAGTTGCAGAAGCTGTAGAAGAAAAAACTGAGTTTGATGTTATCCTTAAAGACGCTGGTGAGAAAAAAATCAACGTTATTAAAGTAGTACGTGCACTTACTGGTCTTGGTCTTAAAGAGGCTAAAGATGCTGTTGATGGTGCACCAACAACGATCAAAGAGGGTATCAACAAAGAAGACGCAGAAGCCGCTAAAAAAGAGCTTGAAGAAGCTGGCGCTGTCGTAGAAGTTAAATAATCATTTTATGATTGGAGGGACTTCCCTCCGTTCAAACAGAGGGCACTTTTCCGAATTGATTTTTTCATTTTGGAAAAGTGCCCATACGTCGTTATACGGTTGAGGACACTCAACTTGATAGACTTTGCATTTATTTATCCCTCTGGGATTACAAACTTGATTGAGGTAGCCTATGTTAAACACTCTTCACTCTGGAAATCGCTTACGCGTTGATTTCGCGAAAACTCCCCAACAAATTGAAGTTCCAAATTTATTACAACTTCAACAAAGTTCGTACGATTCATTTTTGATGTTAGATCAAAAAGATCGTTCAAAAAGTGGTATTGAACGGGTTTTCCAATCGGTATTTCCTATTCACGATTCTCAAAATCGTCTTTCTCTTGAATACTTGGGTTCTGAGGTTGGTCGTCCTAAATACACGGTCCGTGAATCTATGGAACGTGGTTTGACCTATTCGGTTTCACTTCGTATTAAGACGCGCCTCGTTATTTGGGATCGTGATGAAAATACGAAAGAAAAAACAGGCGTCAAGGATATTAAAGAACAAACAATCTTTATCCGAGACATCCCATTAATGACGGAACGTACCTCTTTTGTCATTAACGGTGTTGAACGTGTTGTTGTCAATCAGCTTCACCGAAGCCCAGGGGTAATTTTCAAAGAAGAAGAATCTACAACTGCCGGCAGTAAAATGATTTTTACGGGTCAAATTATCCCTGACCGCGGTTCATGGCTCTATTTTGAGTATGATCCAAAAGATATTCTTTACATGCGTATTAATAAGCGCCGTAAAGTACCTGTAACGATTATGTTCCGTGCACTTGGCTACAGCAAGCAAGATATTTTGAAGATGTTTTACCCACTTCAAAAAATTCGTTTGGAAGACAATAAATATCTTTTAGATTTTGTTCCTGAACATTTTGAAGGACGTCTTGCCTATGACCTTGTAGACATTGACGGTAAGTTGTTGGTTGCTGCTGGTAAACGTCTTTCTGCTAAGAAAGCGGAAAAAATGATTGCTGAGGGCGTTACTGCGATTCAGTACCCGATTGAAATCATGATTGAGCGCCATCTTGCAGAACCGATTATTGATGCCTCTACGGGCGAAATCATGTTTGATACGATGACACAGCTTGATGAAACAAAATTGAAAAAAATTCTTGAAGCTGGGGTTACTGAGTTTGTGGTAGCCAATGATTTGGCAGAAGGACACGATAGCTCTATCATCAACGCATTTATGGCAGATGTTGATTCCCTTAAATTGTTGAAGCAGACGGAAGACATTGAAGATGAGAATGCTCTTGCAGCCATTCGTATTTACAAAGTTATGCGTCCAGGCGAACCGGTTACCAAAGAAGCAGCTAAGATTTTTGTAAATCAACTTTTCTTTGATCCTGAACGTTATGATTTGACAAGAGTCGGCCGTATGAAAATGAACCATAAGCTCGGGTTGAATATTCCTGAGTATGTGACGGTTTTGACAAACGAAGATATCATCAATACGGTTAAATACGTCATTAAAGTTAAAAATGGACAAGGTCATATCGACGACCGTGACCACCTTGGTAACCGACGTATCCGTTCTATCGGTGAACTTTTGGGCAATGAGCTTCATAACGGTCTCGTTAAGATGCAAAAAGCGATCAAAGACAAGCTTTCAACAATGAGCGGACAAACCACTGAATTGATGCCTCATGATTTGATTAACTCTAAAATGATCACCTCTACGATTATGGAGTTTTTCAGCGGCGGACAATTGTCACAATTTATGGACCAAACGAATCCGTTGTCGGAAGTTACCCATAAACGTCGTCTTTCAGCACTCGGAGAAGGCGGTCTTGTCAAAGAGCGTGCCGGATTTGAAGTGCGTGACGTTCACCCGACTCACTACGGGCGTATTTGTCCGATTGAAACCCCTGAGGGACAAAACATCGGTTTGATCAATACGTTGGCAACGTACTCAAAAGTAAATGAGCACGGCTTCATTGAAGCACCGTATAATGTTGTTAGAGATGGTATTGTTACGACTGAAGTTGTTTATTTGACAGCGACACAAGAAGAGGGCAAGGTTATTGCTGCGGCATCTTCTCGTGTTGATGAGAAGGGTAACTTCCTGGATGATTTGGTTGAAATTCGTAAAGATGGCGGAATTCAGCTTGTATCCCCAAAAGGGTGTGAACTTCGTGACCTTACTCCCCATATGGTTGTCGGTGTTGCGGCGAGTTTGATCCCTTTCTTGGAGCATGATGATGCGAACCGTGCGTTGATGGGTTCAAACATGCAGCGTCAAGCAGTTCCGTTGTTGAAACCGGAAGCCCCTATGGTCGGTACGGGTGTTGAGAAACTCGTAGCACGCGATTCATGGGAATGTGTCAAAGTTGAACGCAGCGGTATCGTAGAAAAAGTCGACTCAAAACATATCTATGTCATGGGTGAAGACGAAGACGGAACGTTTATTGATTACTATCCGTTGGAAAAAAATATCCGTACGAACCAAAATACGACATTCCTACAAAAGCCGATTGTTAAGCAGGGGCAAACAGTAACTAAAGGTCAAATTATCGCAGATGGTCCAAATATGGATCAAGGCGAATTGGCTCTTGGTATCAATGCCCTTGTTGCGTTTATGCCTTGGAACGGTTACAACTTCGAGGATGCGATCGTTATGTCTGAGCGGATGATTCGTGAAGACGCGTTTACTTCGGTACACATTTACGAAAAAGAAGCGGAAGCACGTGAATTGAAGCACGGTGTTGAAGAGATCACTCGTGATATCCCGAATGTACGTGATGATGAATTGGCCCATCTTGATGAAAGCGGTATCGTTAAAATCGGTACGTACATCAAAGGCGGTATGATTCTCGTTGGTAAAGTTTCACCAAAAGGTGAAGTTAAACCGACTCCTGAAGAGCGTTTGCTACGTGCTATTTTTGGCGAAAAAGCGGGTCACGTTGTCAATAAATCTCTCTACTGTACACCAAGTATGGAAGGGATTATTGTTGACGTCAAAGTATTCACGAAAAAAGGTTACGATAAAGATCCACGTACCCTTGAACTTGAAAAACTAGAACGTGATGAATTAGAGCGCGAGCATTATGATCGCCTGCTCATGATTGACAAAGAAGAGATGCTTCGTATTACTTCATTGTTAACCAAGCACCCATTGCAGAGTGCGGTAAGTGTTAATGGGAATGACTATAAAGAGGGTGATCACGTCAATGGGGATGACCTTAAAGAGGTTAACCGATTTGCTATGAATACCATCGTTAAAGCATTCGCAGACGATGTTCAAGAGAAATACAACCAAACAAAAAATCATTTCCAAAAAGAGAAGAAAAAATTCCGTGACGAACACGAAGAAAAACTTTCTATCTTGGAAAAAGACGACATTCTTCCTAACGGTGTTGTTAAGTTTGTTAAAGTCTATATCGCGACAAAGCGTAAGCTCAAAGTCGGGGATAAAATGGCGGGTCGTCACGGGAACAAAGGTATCGTTTCGATCATTGTTCCACAAGTCGATATGCCTTACATGGCTAACGGCCGTACGGTTGACGTATGTTTGAACCCTCTTGGGGTTCCATCACGTATGAACATCGGTCAAATTCTTGAAATGCACCTTGGTATGGTCGGTAAAGAACTTGGCTACCAAATCCAAGATATTTTTGAGAGCAAGCAAAAAGAATTTATCGGCGAACTACGCACCAAGATGATCACCATTGCGGATGTTGCCGGACTCATGGATGCTGCCAATGCGATCGGTGCGATGGACGATGCTACCCTTCTGGGCTATGCGCAGGACTGGAGCCAAGGGGTTAAGTTTGCAACCCCTATTTTTGAGGGTGTTACTTCTGCAGAATTCGGACGTTTGTTTGAGCTTGCGAAACTTGATAATGACGGTAAAATGGAATTGTATGACGGTAAAAGCGGAGACAAGCTCAAAGAGCGCGTCAACGTCGGATACATGTACATCCTTAAACTCCATCACTTGGTTGATGAAAAAGTACACGCCCGTTCAACTGGGCCATACTCTCTCGTAACGCAACAGCCGGTCGGTGGTAAAGCCCTCTTCGGCGGACAGCGTTTTGGAGAGATGGAAGTTTGGGCTCTTGAAGCATACGGCGCTTCTGCGGTTCTCAAAGAGATGTTAACCATCAAATCAGATGACGTTGATGGACGTGTCCGTGCGTACAAAGCGATTACGAAAGGTGAAAGCGTTCCAGCATCAGGTATCCCTGAGACGTTGTTCGTATTAACCAAAGAGCTGCAAGCACTTGCGCTTGATATTGAGATTTTTGACGAGGTAGATGACAATGAGTAAACTAGTACCAATTGCAGTGACTGAAGACAATCGTCCAACCGATATTAAACAAATCCAATTTCGCCTTGCGAGCCCAGAGAAAATTCTCTCATGGAGTCACGGTGAAGTCAAAAAGCCGGAAACCATCAATTACCGTACCCTCAAGCCTGAGCGTGACGGATTGTTTTGTGCCAAAATTTTTGGACCTGTCCGCGATTACGAATGTTTGTGCGGAAAATACAAAAAAATGCGTTACAAAGGGGTTGTGTGCGAAAAATGTGGGGTAGAAGTTACCTCCTCTAAAGTTCGCCGTAACCGTATGGGACACATTGATTTGGTGACTCCTGTAGCGCACATTTGGTACGTTAGCTC
>JAUXSZ010000215.1 GCA_030679635.1 Sulfuricurvum sp.
GTGGAGGTTTGGATGACGGCCACCGCTCTGGTGAATGAAGCAGGAAAAATGTATGCGATTGCGACGACAGAACGGACAAAAGAATCGATAAAGAAGTCAAAAATAGACGTAACATCCGTAGGAAGTTAATAGCAAAAATAAATATTATTGTACTATAATGCACAGAATCAATAAATAGGAGAAAACAGTGTATAAAAAATTATTATTTCTTCTGATGATAACCCAATCAATATATGGTGTAGAAGCTACTCCAATCAAAATGCATGTGTCACAAGAGTGTTTTTTGAGCAATACGGAGCCTTTTCAACAGCCTTACGAAAACAGTATCTTTAAAATTACCGTCGAAGATGAAACTCTTTTAGGGAAAAACGAAACCATAAAGGAAATATCTCTCTGGGGAGATGGAAAAATTTATCGGATTAAAACCGATGAAGAACATGTTTACAGGGAGGATACAAAAACACCCGACCGAAAAAGCAAACAATTGTTCGGAGATGAGATAAAAGCCGTTTCAAATGCGAAATTTGTCAAATTGTTGGTCAAATACCAAGAGAATGTAAAAGAAGAACAATCATCGAACGGCACATCCTCTTATTATACCACCATCAAAACCACCGTTGCAAAAGAGAAATTTTTTCCAATCATCTTGAACCGTCCTGAAATAGACAATGCGCTTTTTGAATGCAGTAACACTTTTAGTGAGGAAAAAAATCGGCAATCCTTTGTCGAAATACTTATCGGTATTGGTCTCTTGGCGGGATTGATTGGTATTTCAGTAATTATTATACGGTTTCGAAGAGGCTTGAAAAAATAAGCAATTTTTTTCAGATTCGGTGTGCTCCCGAAACGAAGGGGAGCATCAGAGGTTAAAAATCGAGTCTTAGTCCAAAATACCATGCATCGTTATACGTTACATTATAGTTTTTCACATCGGTATCGATCTTGCGGTATCCCACTTCAATCCGTCCGTTATGAATCGGCTCAGCATCGAGGTGAATACGGGTTTCCAAATATTCATCACCGTCTTTAAACGACAATACTGAGGGGGCATAATACAAAGCTCCGCCAACATAAAACGGAAATGGGGCAGTGATCGGTAGTTTCATATCTGCTTCTACTCCTAGAGGGATCGCCACATAGCGCTGTCCGTCAAATTTGGTGTACTCTCCCTTGATTCCAAAACCCAGCGCCAAACCGGGAACACCCTCTACCGGACGCTGTACCATAAACGATACTTCCATTAATGGATCGATATCTGCAATTCTATCGCTGTTACTTTCATCGCCGTTTAAGATACGAGCTCCGAGGTAGGCACCTTCTAAAGTAGTACCCATTTTTGCCATATCAATGCGAATCTGTCCCTCAACTTCTTTGTTATTGACATTTACCTCTGCTTGATTTGCGGCAAATGCAGCGCTGCTTATTAAAGCGCCTATAATGATTTTTTTCAACATAGTATTCCTTTGATTCCATTAATGAGGCATTTATACCGGTAATACTCTCACCGTTATATTTTGCACCAATAGTAACTCATTAACAAATTCGCCAATCGGCGATATTTGACGTTCCTTATATATACTCTATCTGAATAACTGTCAATGTACAGTATTTATTCTATCATATTAGAACACAAAAAAAACTATATATTATTTAAATTTGTGTACATATTCTTCAAACGCATCTGAGGAAAGCGGTTTGCTGAAATAATACCCCTGTATTTCATTACAGCCGATTTCACGGAGAATAGCCAACTGTTCAGCAGTTTCTACCCCCTCTGCTATGGTTATCATATGGAGGTTATGGGCCATGTTGATGATCGTATTGACGATGGTTTTGTCTTCGGGATTTTCGGTAATATCACGGATGAACGATTGATCGATTTTGAGTTTATACACTTTAAATTTTTTGAGGTAGTTAAGCGAAGAATACCCGGTTCCGAAATCGTCGATCGACATCCGTATGCCATGATTATACAGTTCATTCATAATGTCGATTGCATGAAGCGGATTTTCCATAGCAATCCCCTCGGTGAGTTCAAGCTCGAGATATTGGGCGGGAAGCTGCAACTCTTCGAGAATACTTAGTACCATTGAGACCAATTTCGGATGACGAAATTGGACGGCTGAAAGATTAACGGCCATAATAAAAGGCTCCATTCCCGCTGAGATCCATGATTTTAATTGTCCAAGAGCATGACGAAGTACCCATTCGCCGATCGTGACGATTTGTCCGCTCTCTTCGGCTATAGGGATAAATTCTACCGGAGACAACAACCCCATTGTCGGATGATTCCAGCGTAAAAGAGCTTCCGTACCGATGAGTTTCCCCGTTTCCGCCGAGATTTGCGGTTGATAGTAAATCTCGAGTTCATTACGTTTCAGTGCATGTCTAAGAGCATTTTCAAGTGCAAGATTTCGGGCTGAACGGGCTTGAATTTCGGGAGTAACAAAACGGTAGCAGTTTCGGCCATCGTGTTTTGCACGATACATTGCGACATCGGCAGATTGAAACAGCGTTTCAAAATCACTTCCGTCCATCGGATAAAGGGCAATCCCGATCGATGGGGTGATGCTGAGTTCGTGATGCTGGATAGGATAGGGCTGTGATGAGATAGCGTCAATCAGTTTTTCGGCAACGTGCGCTGCCCCGTCTGCATCGGTACCGGGAAGAACGATGATAAATTCATCTCCCCCCTGACGAGAGAGAGTATCCTCTTCACGAAGGAGAGAGAGCATCCGCTTCGAGACCTGAACGAGCAAACTATCCCCGATGTTGTGACCTAAAGAGTCATTTATATTTTTAAAATGATCCAAATCCAAAAAGAGTAATGCAATCGGCTCTTTGGTACGATGGGCAATACTGATAGCGTATTGGACACGGTCGTTGAGTAAAATCCGGTTCGGCAATCCCGTAAGGGGATCATAATGGGCGAGCCATTGGACCTTTTCTTCAGCACTTTTTTGGGCCGTAATGTCCTGCATTGACCCGCGGATACGGACCACATTGCCCTCTTCAATCACCGGCATCCCAATGGTTCGGACCCATTTTTGATTCCCCATTGCCGTCTTCATCCGGAGGATTAAATCATAGGAGATCCCTTTGTGAATCGCTTCATCCACTGCGGTTTTTATTTTTTCGAGCCATTCGTCTTCGTAGACACTCAGCCCTAGTGCTATTGTGGCTGGAACACTCGGGTCTAGATCCTGAATGAGCGCTATCTCTTTTGTCCAGTTTCCCTCACCGCTTTTGGGATCAAATTCCCATCCCCCCACATGGGCCATCGAACTCATCTCTTCGAGAAGTTTTTCTGTTTGGATCAACTGGGCTTCCGAAACTTGCCGTTTGGCTTCTCGATCGAAATTTTCCATTGCAAAGCTGATATCCATTGCCATTTCGATAAGCAATTCTTGGCTCAATGAGTCAAAAGCATTCAAGGTTTGAGAATAGATCGTGAAAACGCCGATAACCTCTTCATACAAATGAAGGGGAAGTGCAGCGGAAGATTTCCAACCCATTTGTTCACCCCTCTCATGCCACAAAGCTGTAGCGGGATCGTTCATAAAATCTTGACACCAATAGGGACGATTTTCACGGACAGAAGTGCCGGTGGGCCCTTTGCCGGAAGGGTCATCCGCTAAAGTAGAAATTTGAATCCCTTCAAGATAGTGTTTTTCGTCTCCGTAAATGGCGGCTGGAGTGATATGTTTGGTTTGTTCATCGATTAGACCGATCCATGCCATCCTCATCCCCCCTTGAACAACGGTACTTTCACAAATTTTTGCAAAAAGTTCATTGGGAGTAGCAGCGTGAACAATGGCATGATTGCATTGGCTCAGAGTCGCGTACATTTGAGTAAGTTGATGGATATGATTTTCATTATTATGGCGCTGTGTGATATCGTGGGATACTCCTAAAATACCAACTAGCGTGTTTTTCTCGTCGACCATCGGAATCTTGACCGTTTCGAGCAGAGCACGATGTCCATCATCGGCAAACGTGATCCACTCTTCGTTGATTGTTGGGACATTAGCTTCCATCGCCAAACGGTCATTCTTACGAAAGAAATCGGCTTGTTCTTGATCGACGAAATCGTAATCGGTTTTACCGACGATCTCCTTTTCTTTGGCACCGAAAAAACGTTCAAACATCGGATTACACAGTACATAAACCCCATTCTTGTTCTTTAGCCATATCAGATCGGGAATCGTATCGAGCAGGGTCCGGAGCTGATTTTTGGTCTGTGAAATCTCAGCAGTACGTTGGTCTACAATCTTTTCAAGGGAATCACGATAATTTTGGAGTTCTATGTATTGTTTTGCGATGTATCCCAGAAGGGTGCTGAATAGGATCCCGATTGCTGTTTCAATCGCCAAAAGCCACGAATTATGCCAACTCTCAATTGGTGCGATACGAAGTGTCCATTTGATATTTGGGAGATCGATACTTTGTTCCGCCGGATGATTTAGTTTTACTCCCCCTGATGAGGCAATGATCTGCTCCTTTCTGGTTTTCGGATCAATGCGGGTGAGGGTGTAGTGATACCCTTCTTTTGTGAGCCTGCCAAGAGACGTTGTGTTAAGAATATCAGGAAAACGGATCACAATGAGTATAAATCCCAAAAACTTTTTCTCTTTTGTGAAAACCGGCAATCGGCCGACGAGTCCCTCTCCCCCTTGCACAAGATGCAATGGCCCGGCCAGTGTCAGTTTTCCCGTTTCACGGGCCAATAGAGCCTCCGTTTGCTGATAGGGATCGGTGAGCAGATTAAATCCTAAAGCTTTTTCATTCTCAAAGAGGGGAGTAAGATGCTTGATAGTCCCATTCGGAGCGAGAGCGATTTCAGAGATAAAGGGGAAAAATGTGATGAGTTTTTTCCCGATTGATTCAAAATTATGGATGGTTCCATCATGCTCAATCATTGCGGCAAGGGTGTAAGCCAGTGCCAATTGCTGATCAATATTTTTGTGTAAAAGATCGGTATTTTCTTTTGCAATATTTTTAATTTTCTCATGCATCTCATGCATATTCATCTCTTCAAGATGCCAAATCACGGCTGCCGATAGGAAGGCTGAGATAAGGAAAATGAAGGTTATAAATATCCATCTCTTTAATGCAGTATTGCGTAGCTGGTAGGAAGACGGAAAAATATTAGCCATAAAAACCACTTTAAAATTTTTTAACACTATTTCATTATTTCAATGATATAGTATACTTTTTTAACTAAATTAATTAACAATAGGGTGGGAACATAAAATGAATGTTATACAACAGTATTCTTCATATATTCGCGAATGTGTTAACGATTTTAGCATCAATGTTGATAGCATTCAAGTCAACGCTTCGAACGACCTCCTCTATACCCATGCGATAGCGGAACATAAAAAACTGCTTTTAGCTCTTCTTCTCTCGACCACTACAGAAGAAATTGACAAAAATACCAAAGAGCTTGTACACTTTACGATAGAACATGATATTTCTTATCTGTTTCTTTACAGCGAGCTTGTTACCGTAACCCGTAAGCTACTGGGCAACCTCATAGAAAAGAAGGATTTAGAACATATCGAAGAGATCAACCGTTTTTTCTCAGACCATGAAGAGAGGATAAGCGTTTTGTATCTGCAGAAATTTTTAAATCAACTTAAGCTTAAAAGTGAACTCCGTCTTTCCCATATTTCACTTATGCCTGATAAAAAATTTATGATACATTACGAGAGCCATATCCAATGGATACTCAACCTCATTCTCTACATCCAACAAAACGAATTTGATGATAAGCATCCGGAGCTTAACCCAAATCACTGTGAATTTGGTCGATGGATGCACAGCGCAACGACCTCTTATCTCCTCTCGACGTCTCATTTTAAAATGATCGAACAAATTCATATCAATCTCCATGATCTGGCTGCCAACGTCATAAACTATTGCAAATGCAAAGAATTTCGCCCCTCGACACTCATTCATCTCATGCAGAAGATCGACGATTACTCTCTTGAAATTGGAAATGAGATTGCCTTTCTAAATGAGATTGAAGAGAGTGCCCGAGATCCTCTCACCCACCTTTTAACCCGACGGTTGTTTAACAAAATTATGCTGAACACGCTCGACATTTCTAAAGCCACGGGCAGAGAATTTGCTCTGATGATGTGCGATTTAGACCATTTTAAATTGATCAACGATATCTACGGTCATGAGGTAGGAGATGTGGTACTCCAACATTTTTCAGGTATATTGGAACATACGCTTCGCAAATCGGATTATATTTTCCGTTTCGGTGGAGAGGAATTTATAATCTTACTCCCTATGACAAGCAAAGAGGAGACTCTTATGCTGGCACAAAAAGTCTGTGATGCAACCGCCTCTGGAGAGGTTATTATAGAGGAGGTGTCGATTCGCTATACGGTCAGTATCGGGACGATCACCGTCCATATCGACAATACTCTATCCATTACCCAAGATACGATCG
>JAUXSZ010000219.1 GCA_030679635.1 Sulfuricurvum sp.
TTATTCAAGACCAAAACCCCATTGTCTAAAAAGAGGGTATTGTGTATATGATGATCGAAAAATTCTTCCATCCACGGCTCTTCGAGGGTATTGGAGCCCCCCTGAACGAAGATAGCATTATTGCGTAAAACGACTCTCACGGATACCCCCCGCTGTCAGATTATTTGCACAAATAAAGCAAAAACTATTCCTTTTATTTACTTTTCTACAATTTTCCCGTAACACTCCGGTCTGCGATCACGGATCAGCCCCCAATAGTGGCGGTGTTCACGGACAGATAGAGGATCAAATTCGCTGTAGAGAATCTCTTCTTTATCCCGTGACGCTTCGGCGATCTTAGCTCCCGTATGATCGGTAATAAACGAACTTCCGTAAAACGTTAGGGTGCAACTCTCCCCTATTTCTTCCCCGATACGGTTTGCGGCGATAACGGGGATAATATTCGCCGCACTGTGCCCCATCTGTACGCGCTGCCAATGCGACGCAGAATCGACCCCGATTTCAGGCTCGCTTCCGATGGCCGTCGGGTAAAAAATCATATCCGCACCCATCAACGTCAGGCAGCGTGCCGTTTCCGGAAACCACTGATCCCAGCATATCCCTACTCCGATATTACCGTAACGGGTTTTCCATACTTTGAATCCCGTATCTCCCGGCATAAAGTAAAATTTCTCCTCATATCCGGGACCATCGGGAATGTGCGTTTTACGGTAGTTTTCCATAACCGTTCCGTCCGCATCGATCATCACGAGAGAGTTAAAATAACGCTCACCGGCTTTTTCAAAATAGCTCAAGGGGATCACCACCCCAAGCTCACGTGCCAAATCGCTAAAGCGCTGTATCAGAGGATTGTTCTCTCTCTCATGTGCCCATGAAAAGTATGTCGGATCCATATCTTTGCAAAAATAGTGCCCTTCAAACAATTCAGGGATCAAAACAATCCGTGCGCCGTTTTGTGCAGCTTCTTTGACCATTGTTTCGGCTTTTAGAACATTGGCCTCTTTCTCTTCGCACATGGCCATTTGGATTGCCGCTACTTTTACCATTATAAGCTCCTGCGTAGTCTTGATCAAATTATAGCACCGATAATTGACGTAAATTCATTAAACGTTTGTTGAAAAAAAAGAGGAGAGCCGAATGATTACATTCGGTCTTTAGCCTCAATCCCCAAGAGGGAGAGGCCCGTTTTGAGAGAGAGGGCAACGACGAGAAGAAGTTTCAAAAGCTTCGCTTCGTCTTCGTTGCCGATAATACGGGTATCGTAATAAAATTTGTGCAGTTTCGCCGCTAACGCTTTAAGATAATCGGGAAGCTTTTGCGCCTGACGGGATTCAAATGCATCTTCGATGATTTCCGGCAGCAACAGAGCTTCAAACAACAGCCCGTCCGCATCGGAACTTAAACCGTGCAATCTGGCCGCCATGATGCTCTCCATTCCCATTTCGCTTTTCGCAATAAGGGTTTGGATACGGGCATGGGCGTACTGCACGTAATAAACAGGATTGGAGCTGTCTTGGCGTTTGAGTTCTTCGATGTCAAATTCGAGTGCCGTATCGCATTTTTTCGATGCAAACATAAAACGAAGGGCATCGGAACCGATCTCCTCAACGACATCGCTCATCAAAATAACCGTTCCGGCACGCTTGGACATCTTAAACGGTTCACCGTCTTTAAGCAGACTTACCATCTGAGAGAGCAATACTTCAAGCTTTTGGGGGTTGTACCCTAAAAAAGTGACGGCTGCATTTACACGGGCGATATAGCCGTGATGATCCGCACCCCATATATTAATGTAGTGTTCGTATCCGCGCTCAAACTTTTGGTTATGATAAATGATGTCTCCGGCCAAATAAGTCGGGCGTCCGTCTTCACGCACAACGACGCGGTCATGGTCATCCCCAAACTCAGACGAGCGGATAAAGGTTTTCCCCTCGTCTTCGTAGACACCGTCTCCCATTTTTGCCATGACACGATCCCATTCGCCGTACAAAGAGGCTTCACCGACAAAGGTATCGAAGTGGACTTTTACCGTGGCCAAATCTTCCACGATCAGCGCGAGAATTTTGTCTTTTGCCCAAAGAGCCAGCTCTTTTTGACGACTCTCATCGCGCAGCCCATCTTCCCCAAATTGATTCAACGCCTCTTTGGCTAAATCACTGAGATAGTCACCGCGATAGTATTTTTCCGGCCACTCAACGCTCTCGCCCAACAAAGAGCTTCGCCCCTCTAGCTGTAGCGAGATCCCCAATAAATCGATTTGGTTTCCCGCATCATTGACATAATATTCCGCCGTGATGTCGTATCCCAAATGACGGCCAAGGCGCATCATGGTATCCCCATAAACTGCCCCTCGAGCGTGCCCGATGTGCAAAGGACCGGTCGGATTGGCGCTGACAAACTCTAAAAGAATAGACCCTTTTTTATCATCACTTCCAAACTGCTCACCGTGCGACAGTGCCCATGAAGCATACTCATCCAAAAAACCTTCGGAAAGACGAAAGTTAATGTACCCTTTGACCGATTCAACTTCTGAAAATAGTGCATCATCACCAAACGAAGATGCTATTTCTTCAGCAATGGCCATTGGGGATTGTCGGAGTTCTTTTGCGAGGGAAAAAGCGATAGGAGTGGCGAAATGGCCAAAAGAACGGTCTCTTGGCTTTTCGAGTATGACGTCATAGTTTAATTTGTCGCGTAAAAACGCAGCTACTCTTTGCTTCAAAACTTACGCTTGTTTCGTGGTTTCTTGCGGAGCCTCTACGCTTGGCGTAGTCACATTCTCAACTTGCTTCGGTACTTCAGGAGTTGCATCAGCTGTAGGTGCTACTGTCTCTTCTTCTTTCATCTCTTTTTTGAAACCACGGATCCCTTGACCGATGCTTTTTGCAAGTTCTGGGATTTTCTTCGCACCGAAAAGTAAAACAACTATTCCGAAAATTAACAATAATTCTGATCCGCTTGGCATACCCATATCAAGACATCCTTCTGTAAAAAATTTAATGAGATAGTATAACGGCTCATTGCTGTAATCGTCCTTACGACGGATCAGCCCTGAGCTTCCCACATTTGAATAAACTCATTGATTTGCAATGTTGGAATTTTCATCCGTGCCGCTTTCGCAACCGACACCAGAACCTCTGCCGCTTCCTCTAAAGCATCATTCACAATCAAATAATCGTATTCACTGATCCGCTGAACTTCACGCTTCGCCATTTCCAGACGTTTTGCAATGACCTCATCACTGTCTGTTGAACGGTTTTTGAGTCTACTTTTGAGTTCCAAAAGTGTGGGGGTCGTTATAAAAACAGAGGTCGTAATGTCTCCCAATCTGTGTTGAACGGCGTCGTGCCCCTGAACATCAATATCGAAAATTACCAGTTTCCCCTCTTTAAGCGCTTTTTTAACAGGTCCCAAAGAGGTGCCGTAATGGTTTCCATGAACGACGGCATATTCTAAAAACATCTCCGCTTCGATATCCTGGCTAAAGACCTCTTCACTGACAAAATGGTAATGAACCCCATCTTCCTCGCCGGCCCGTATCGGACGGGTTGTTGTCGAGATGGAAAAATACGTAGGACCGATATCATTTATAATTTTGTTGATTAAAGAGCTTTTTCCAGCACCGCTAGGGCCGGACAAAACCAGAACAGCACCCGTTTTTTGATTCACTTCTCATTTCCAAAATTGATATTGATATTGATACTAAGCCCCTTAAGCGTTTTCGCTACATCGTCGTTAGAAAGTGCTTTTAGAAGTGCCTGAAGTGTTTCCATCCCCTCGGCCGGAGTCCCATGATGCTCTTCTATCGATTTTTCGGCGCCAATCTTGACCGTTTCCAGCTCATCCTCCACGTTCACACCCGCTGATGTTTCCATCGCTTCACTCAATGTCTCGTGATCAAGAGAGTCATATTCTTCATCCGCTATAGGGACTTCAGCTTCTTCTTCTACCGGTTCACCTATGGCCAGCTTTATCTCTCGCTCATTCAGCCCATCAAGTTCGTCAATCCCTTCAAACGCACTTAAATCGCCCAGTTCAACGTCATCAACCCCTTGCTCTAGGTCTTCTATTCCCAATTCGTCTACCGCTTCTTGTATCTGCTGTTCAAGTTCGCCGAATTCATCATCGCTCAAAGAGACATCCGTTGATTCCAAAGAGGATGAAACCTCATCCTCATCCAGTTCCTCCATATCTTCCAAACCATCAAGCAAAAAAGAGTCAAGATCCTCATTCTCCAACTCTTCAGCAGCCACTACTGCTTTGTTGTCAATTTCTTCATCCTCAAAGGCAAGCAAATCATCGAACGATCCGAGTAAATCCTCATCTTCCGAACTTGTCATTTCATCTTCATCACCAACCAATTCATCCAACGAGAACTCTTCGTCGATCTCAACATCGTCCGTATCATCAAGAAGGTCTTGCAGTTCTTGCACTTCTTCCTGATCCAGTACATTGGTTTTGGCAATAAGTTCAGAAGGGACTGCTTTCCCTGTATCAAAATCATCCAAATGCAAACCATCATCCAAATGGGTCATATTGTAGTCTTCATCATCCTCGACACCAAACTCTTCGATATCCGTATCGAACTGTGTTACGTTGGATACGAAGGGGCTCTCTTCTTCCATGACTTCTTCAGACGATTGAGAGAGATTTTGAGCAATTTCGGAAAATAAATCAACCAAATCCGTCGGCAAAAAAGGTTTATTGATGACGTTATCAAATCCGGTAGGGGTTTCATTCCCGCGAGTCGCCATAAATAAAGAGGTTTTGTACCCAATTTTTGCTTTCAGCGTATCCATAGCCTCATCGCTGTAATGAGCATCATCCACGATCAACAAATCGTATGCATCGCCTTCAACTTCATCTACGGACCAAATAACACTTAACTCATCTTTGGTTTTTTGCGCACTCAGCGCTACGAGTTTGCGTACAACCGGATTATCATTCAACAACAAAATTTTCATAATACGCCAAACCTTTCTTACTTTACTATTGCTTCACTCTGCACTAAATGATATGATTGTAACTAAAAAAAAATAAAATGATAAAACTTATAGCCCTTCTTTTCATAATTAGCACTGCAGATGCTGACATTTTCCCGTTTCTCCTCCCGGATGAGAAGAGCCAATTCAACTACCATTTGCAATCCCATCTAAAAAAGGCAAACAAAGAGATTGTCATACTGACCTCCTCGATGAATTTTCCGTCATTACGCAAGACATTAACAGGGACATTATCTCACGGCGTTCATCTGACATTGATTGTTCGTGAGCCCTTAGGCGATCCACTCTACTTCACAGCCTATCGCGGCGTTGATCTTTACACGTACCGTCCCCGTAACCTCTCAGACACCCTTATACTCATTGATAACATCTATGTTTGTCATCTGTCCGGTCCCCTCAACGAAAAACATTTGAGCGATGATACCTCCAGTGTCTGGTGCAGTGATGAAGCCTCTCATCTGCTGCGTACGAAAAAGCATCTAGATACATTACTGCAACGCTCCAGAGGCTATTTACAATAACGTTTCCAAAAAATTATACGCGCTTTGCATCTGTGAGGTGACGATCATCATAGTCGCTGAAAGGGTTGCCATTAACACCAAAAATGCCACCCCTATCTTGATGGGCATGCCAATCACTAACAGGTTGAATTGCGGCATCGTTTTCATCAGCATCCCAAAAATAACGTCGGCCAGCATCGACAACGCAGTTATAGGGAAAGCAATCATAAATCCCACCACGAACATATTCATGGTTGCGTGCATGATGTAACGAAATAATTCTGGGGTGATCATAAATCCACCCAGCGGAACCGATGCTATCGACTCAGACGCAAACAGTATAATCCAATGATGCAAATCAAATGCCATTAAAATCATTAACGCCACAAGTGCCAAAAATTGACTGACAATCGGCATGGATACACCCGATTGCGGATCAATAGCAGAGGCAAGCGAAAATCCCATCATAAACGAGATCTGCCCCCCTGCAAACGTAATTACATGATAGGCCAATTGCAACACAATACCCACGGCAAGACCAAACAGCATCTCTCCTAGTATGGCAACCGTCATCGTTAACGAGTCTAATGGTATTTGCAAAGGAGGCAATGAATCATAAAAGACGACCGTAAAGAAAAATGCCATGGCCGCTTTGAGCGACATCGGGATATTGGCATGGGAGAAGATAGGGACCGCCATAAACAAAGCGCTGAATCGAGTAAAAAGTAAAATAAAGGCAGCGGTTCGACCTTCGCTAAACAGTTCTGCCCATTCCATTTTATTTAACCTTGGTTAAAACGCCGTCATGCATCCGATAAATAAAATCGCATTGCAATGCCAGTGCCTCATCATGGGTGACCAATATCATGCCGGCATCCTCCTCTTTGAGATAATCAAAGAAAATAGTCATCACCTCTTGAGCCGTTGTGTGATCAAGATTTCCGGTCGGTTCGTCTGCAAAAATCAATTTTGGCTTTTTGGAGAGAACCCGCGCAATCGAAACACGTTGCTGTTGTCCGCCTGAGAGTTCCGTCACTTTTTGATGGCACACTTTATCGATCCCCAGTCGAATCAACAAATTTTCATCAATGGTTTGATCGGCCATCAGTGCCGCCACCTCAAGGTTTTCATATCCGCTAAAACCTTTAAAGAGATAATGGCTTTGATAAATAAGTCCCAATTCATGACGGCGCAAGCGGACCAGCTCTTTTTCATTCAGTTGATAGATGTTGTGCCCGAAAAGTTCGACACTCCCCTCATTGGGTACGAGCATAGAGGAGAGGATGTGCATCAAGGTTGATTTCCCGCTACCGCTGACACCAATAATGGCCATCGATTCTTGAGCATTGAGCTCCAACGAGATCTCTTCAAAGAGGGGATATTCAAACGCATGCGATAAAGAGGTTGCTTTTAAAAGGTTCATAAAGAAATTATAGAGAAAAAGAGGTTAAAAAGAGGGGCTAAAAAAGCGAAATACGCTTTTTTAGAGTTATGCCATTTGTGCGGCAACTTCTGCAGCGAAGTTGTCGACTTTTTTCTCGAGGCCTTCACCCACTTCGTACTTGATGAACTCTACGAGTTCAGCCGTTCCGCCGTGTTTTGCCGCTTCTTTTGTCAAAGCTTCAGCAACACTCAGTGAATCATCCATAACGTAGTTTTGGTCCAAAAGGGCCAATTCTTTGTCCAAAGTTGTATTGTCCGCTACGAAACGGGCCAATTGCCCTGGAATGATGTTTGCCCAAATTTTTTCAGGCTTTCCATCCGCTAACAATTTAGCTTTGATCGCCTCTTCAGCCGCTGCCATAACGTCCGGAGTCAATTGCATCATAGAGATGTATTGTGGAACGTTTTTAAGCGGTTTTTTCAAACGCGCTAGCTCTTCGTTTTCTGTTTTGATCGCTTCGATACGACCAATCGTTTCTTCTGCTACAAACGTAGCATCAAAATCTTGGTAACTAAGAGTCGTCGGTTTCATAGCCGCCGCATGCATCGCGATGTTTTTAAGCATCGGAGCAATAAGCTCAGCTGTTTTAGCGCTGTCGCAAGACGCAGCAACCAAAACACCTACACGGCCGTTTGAGTGAACGTAACCGTTAACGGCACCGTTTACTCCCGCATTCAAGGTTACAAATCGACGTACTTCGATTTTTTCACCGATGCGAGCAACCTGAGAGGTAAAATACTCTGAGAATGTGCTGGTTTCGTACGCTGTTTCGTTCAACTCTTGGACACTGCTAACACCCGTAGTGAAAACCTGAACAGCGGTATTGCCGACAAGGGCCATAAATCCGTCATTTTTCGCTACGAAGTCCGTTTCAGAGTTGATCTCTACCAATGAAGCAGAGGTAAAGGTATCGGCAACTTTAAAGCCCAATAGCCCTTCCGATGCAACGCGATCCGCTTTTTTAGCACTTTGTGCCATACCGCGGTCACGCAACCACTCTTTTGCTTTTTCGATATCACCATCACACTCAGTGAGCGCTTTTTTACAATCCATCATAGGCGCATCTGTCGCCGTACGAAGGTCTTTTACCATAGCTGCTGTTACATCTGCCATGATTATGCTTCCTCTGCTACTACTTCTTCAGCTGCCGCTTCAACCGCTGCTTCTGAAGTCATCGCTTCGTCTGCTGCTGCATCGTCGTTACCGCTGTTACGAAGTGCTTTACCTTCGTTAATCGCTTCAGCCATTTCTCTACAAAACAATTGAATAGAACGGATAGCATCGTCATTTCCAGGAATTGGAATGTCAATAACGTCCGGATCACAGTTAGTATCTAGAGGTGCAACGATACGGATACCGAGGTTACGCGCTTCTTGAACAGCAATATGCTCTTTAACGGCATCTACTACGAACATCATGTCCGGTAGAGTTTTCATTTGACGGATACCGCCAAGATAAGCGATCAGCTTCTCTTTTTGACGATTCATCATCAATGCTTCTTTTTTGGTTAAAAGACCGATTTGGCCGTTTGCTTGCATCTCTTCGATGATATCAAGCTTACGGATTGATTTTTGAATTGTTGGGAAGTTTGTCAACATTCCACCCAACCAGCGGTTATCAACGTATGGCATGCCACAAGCGATTGCAGCATCACGAACCGCAACACGTGCTTGTTTTTTAGTTCCTACGAAAAGAACCGTTTGACCCTCAGCAGCTGCATCAAGAACTTGCTGGTATGCACTACGGAAAAAACGCAATGTTTTTTGTAGATCGATAATATAGATGTTCTTACGAACGCCAAAAATGTATTTCTTCATTTTTGGATTCCAACGACGTGTTTGGTGACCGAAGTGAACACCGCACTCCAATAAATCTTTCATTGTTACCATGAAAAGACTCCTTCATACATAAAATATTTTGCTCTTCGTTTACTTGGGCGATTCTGACAACAGAGCCGATGAGACACCGGATGCACGAGAACAAATTTAGATTCGCTTGCGAATTTTTTCACGCGACTTTTTACAAAAAGTGGAGAGAAAATCGGCCGAATTATACTAAAAATAATCTTTAATTTATCTTTTGTTTAATAATCGCTTATTATCACTCATACCGCACTGTATTCAAACTACTTTTATAGTATCTTTGCTAATATCAATGAACCAACAATGTACGCTTTGAAACACAATAAGGAATTTAGTAATGAAACACCAATTTTTAGGTTCCGTTGTTGCCATGGCTCTTATCTCTACAACTGCAATGGCCGATGGAACCTTATTCCAACGGTTTGAACAGTTGGAAAAAGAGATGAATGCTCTTAAAGCCGAGATTTTAGCTCTTAAAGCTGAAAAATCATCGCAACCCTCTAAGGTAAACGTTGCAAACGAAGAGGATGATAAAAAAGCGGTCTCTGAAGAGATCAAAGACATCAAAGATCAGTTGAGCACTCTCAACAAAAAAACCAACGGCAACAACCTGAAATTTGGTGTTGATTTCCGTACGAGTGTTGATAATCTTCAATACACAATGGCAGATGGGACCCAACAAAATAACAATGCGCTGTTCAGTAACCGATTGTGGCTCAACATGAACTATGCCGCTACCAAAAATCTCAGCTTCACAGGGCAACTTGCTTATAATAAAATATTTGGTCAGCGCGCAACTCCTACAGCCAGTTCTGCAATGGATGGATTTGACTGGGTAAGTGGTGAATCAGCATACGATGATACCCTTCGTATCCGATCTGCTTATTTCTTGTATCAGGATGATGGGTTTCTAGGGAGCGATATCCCGTGGACACTCAGCGTTGGTCGTCGTCCTTCTACTGAAGGACATTTAATCAATCTTCGTGATGATGACAAAGCTTCTTCACCATTGGCCCATACTGTTAATGTCGAGTTTGACGGTGCGAGTGCTAAATTTGGAATGGAAGAGGTCACAGGGATTGACGGCTCTTACTTTAAACTCTGCGCTGGAAGGGGAATGAGTGAAGCAGAACCACGATTCAGTGCCGCTCCATATTCAGGTAATGGCTCTCAAACCAACGATATTGATATGGTGGGGATCATTGTCGTTCCTTACGATGATAAACAATACAGTGTCGGAATGCAGTATACCTATGCCAATAATTTGATTGACCAAACAAGTCAAGTTGATCCATCTTTTAAAACTGTTGGCGGTCTTCATACGGCAACAGCCTTTGTAAGCGTCAACGGTATTGGTGAAGGCTTGAGTGATTTCTTGGATGACTCGCTCTTTTTTGTAAGCGGAGCAATGTCTAAAACTGACCCATATGCGGGTGTAGATGCAAATACTATGAGTGGCCAACGTGAAATGCTCGGCTCAACCGATAGTCAAACTGGATATAGCTACTGGATTGGAACACAGTTTCCATCACTGATCAGTGACGAAGGGCGATGGGGAGCTGAGTTTAACCACGGTTCAAATTACTGGCGTCCGATCACCTATGGTGAAGATACTTTGATCGGATCAAAAATCGCCGCACGCGGAAATGCATATGAACTCTATTTCACTGAGCCGCTCGTCGATGATATTCTCACCTTCCAGCTTCGCTATACGTATATTAATTATGACTACAGTGGAAGCAACGGATTCTTCGGAAGTACAAGTGGTACACCAATGTCTATGGATCAAGCCGTCGCGGCTGGTGCAGGTTCTCACGTAGTAGACAAAGCACAAGATATTCGAGCGTATATCCGTTATAAATTCTAACCTCTCATTCCCGCATAAGCGGGGATGAGAAAATTATCCTTGTAACTTCACCAACTCTTCTTTGACTTGTGCAACATGATCTTTCACTTTGACATTAGTCCATACCGCTTTCACAACCCCTTTTGCATCGATAATGTAGGTTGAGCGGACTACTCCCATATACTCTTTGCCGTAATTTTTCTTCATCGCCCATACACCGTACGTTTGCATCATTGACGTCGTCGGATCGCTGAGCAACGTTATCCCAAGGGATTGTTTCTCGATAAAGTTACGGTGCGATTTGGTACTGTCAGCGCTCACTCCCAGCACAATCGCCCCCATATCGTCATACTCATCCACAGCCGCCGTAAACTCGCACGCTTCCGTCGTACATCCGGGAGTCGAATCTTTTGGATAAAAATACAATACAATCCATTTTCCGCGCAAATCGCGCAGACATATCTCTACATCGTCCTGGTTGCTCAAACAAAAATCGGGGGCAATACTTTCTAGTTCTAACATTATTAATACCTTTTTATTATTTTAACGCCATCGGAATTCATCCCGATTGGCTACGTTAACACTAGGTTTACTTCGGCAGTAAGCCCAAATTCAAAGAATCACTACTGATTTAATCTCTGTCATCTCTTCGATGGCAAATCTCGGCCCTTCACGCCCGACACCGCTGAGTTTTACACCGCCATACGGCTGAATGTCAAATCGCAATGTCGGTATATCATTTATAACAATACCTCCGGCATCCAGTTCATCAATCGCCTGGGTCGCATGCGCCAAATTGTTCGTGAAAACCGAAAACTGCAATCCGTAGGGAGAATTGTTCATCTTCTCAATTGCCTCATCCAAAGTATCCACTTTTACAAGACTCACGATGGGGGCAAACACCTCTTCGCACACGATTTTCATCGTCTCGGTCACATCGGCCATGACACAGGGGTAAAAAATCCGTCCATCACAGCGCGGCGGGGTTAAAGAACGGGCTCCCTCACTAATGGCACTTTGAACCCAGTTCATCGCCCGTTCAGCCGCTTCATCATCAATAAGAGGTCCTAAAAAGGTCTTTTCCTCATACGGAGAACCAACGATCAATTTCGCCGTAGCCTCCGCCATTTTCTGTGCAAATTCATCATAAACAGCACGGTTCACATAAATGCGCTGAAGCGAAATACACACCTGCCCCGAATTCGCAAATGCGCCGACGGCACAGCGCGATGCCGCATACTCCAGATCAGCACTCTCATCGATATAGGTGGCCGCATTGCCGCCGAGTTCCAAGCTCACTTTTTTGATACCGGCACTTTTTGTGATAATATTTCCGACCATCACGGAGCCTGTAAAACTGATCACTCTTGGAATATTGCTGCTCACCAGCGCACTCCCCACTTCCGCATCGCCGTAAACAACACTGAGGGCATTAGGAGTGGCATAGGGACTTTCAATGAAAAGTTTTGCCAGTTTGTAGGCACACAGAGGCGCTTCGGGCGTCGGTTTGAGGACGACGGCATTCCCGGCGACCAATGCAGGGGCAAGCTTGTGAGCCACTAAATTGAGCGGGAAATTAAACGGGGTAATCGCTACGACCACTCCGCACGGTTCACGGCGCCAATACGCATGCGCTTTGCGTCCGCTTGGCATCGCGTCGGTATTGATCGTCTCTCCGTGCATCGACCGCATCGTCTCAGCCGATAACGTAATCGTTTCAACGCAGCGGTCCACTTCGATGCGGGCATAGGCAATCGGTTTTCCGACCTCATCGCACAATACCTGCGCAAATTCATCGCGCTGTTCTTTGAGTTTGGAGGCCACATCGAGCAACCATGAACACCGTTGATGCAAAGGAGCTTTTTTTGCTTCTTTTGCCGCATGTTGAGCAATCTGAAGTGCTTTGTGCGCATCATCGGCACTGCAAACAGCAGCTCGTGATGCAACACGTCCATCATAAGGGCTTAAGCGTTCTGTATAATTGTGGGCTTTGACTTCTAGCGATCCCATCCAGACATGTGCTTCCATTGGCAACTCCCCCGTAAATAATGTTTCAATTATACAAATCATCACCTAAAAAGGGTAATAGTTCGCTCACTTAAGGAGGTTTTTTTCAATCAAACCTTAGAATGCCCATCAAAGAGACCCAAAGGAATAATTATGAATTTCTCCATTAGCGAAGGTACACTCGGGGTACGTCCCCCCGTTACCAAACCCCATCCGGGTTTTTTGTTTGAAGCAGGCGAAGAGCGTTTACGAAAATTGGTCAACGATCACTATGAATTGATACGTACCAGCGATATCGCTTTTTTATTCCCAATTTTTGATGAAGATGATTTCAGTGCCGCCAAAAAACACGCTGCCGATTTCTTGATCCAAATCTGCGGCGGGCCTGCTTATTTCAACCAATCCCGTGGTGAACCACGAATGGTAGGACGTCATGCACCGTTCCGCATCGATGCTTCTGCTCGACGCCGCTGGCTCGAATTTTATGCGCAGCTTCTTCCAGCCCTCGCAGAAGAGGGAATCAACCCTGAGTACATTCAATCGTTTTGGGATTATCTGGATGTATTCTCCATCTGGATGATCAACACACCCTCCCAGTAAATCGTTTCCGGATTCCCGCCATAACGGGAATCCGGATCTCCTTAATCAATGTTAAATCCCATCTGCGCTAAAGTTTCTAACTTTATTATTATTTTCTATGGAGAAACCCCACTATGAATGAAGCCAAGTTTATTTGGATGAACGGCAAACTGCTCCCTTGGAATGACGCGAAAATTCACGTCTTATCGCACACACTACACTATGGAAACGGTGCTATCGAGGGGACAAAAGCCTATAAAACCCCAAAGGGTTACGCAATTTTTCGACTGAACGACCACACAAAACGTTTGATCGAATCGGCAAAAATGACTCTCATCACGGTTCCTTATACGGTCGAAGAGCTCAACCAAGCGCAAATAGAACTTCTTCGTGCCAATGAATTTACCGGTGAGAACGTCTATCTTCGCCCCATCGTGTATCTCGGCTACGGCGTCATGGGGGTCTATCACAAAGAGGCACCCGTAGAAGTTTCCGTCGCTGCATGGGAATGGGGTGCCTATTTGGGTGAAGAGGGGATGAAACGTGGCATTCGCCTCAAAATCTCCTCATTCAGCCGTCCTAACAACAAATCAAACATGGGGAAAGCGAAAGCCGTCGGCAATTATCTCAACTCTCAAATGGCCAAATTTGAAGCCGTTGAAGCGGGATACGACGAAGCCCTTTTACTGGACGATGAGGGGTATGTTGCTGAAGCCAGCGGAGCCTCTTTTTTCATGGTCAAAAACGGTGAGCTTATCACTCCTCCAAACGACAACTCACTTGCATCCATCACCCAAAAAACCGTTATTGAAATGGCGGGGAATATGGGGATCAAAGTCGTACGTCGCCGCATCACCCGTGAAGAGATCTATACGGCCGACGAAGCATTCCTGACGGGGACTGCTGCTGAAATCACCCCTATCCGCGATGTCGATGCGCGTATTGTGGGTGCTGGCAACCGTGGTGAGCTGACGGAAAAAATCCAAAGTGCCTATTTTGATATCGTTTACGGACGAAATCCCGATTACGACCACTATCTAACCTACATCAACTAAAGGAAATCCATGGCAAGTGATATGAACGACTATTTTCAAAAGAAAAAAAGCGAAAATCAAAAAAAGAGCGATTCCCAAGGTCCGAAAATGCCGAAGTTCGATTTTAACATGAACAGTCAAAAAGCAGGGACCTTTTGGATGATCGGTGGAATTGTTTTATTGCTCATTTTAGCAAAACCGTTCGTCATCATCACGGAGGGTGAGCGCGGTATTCTTTCAACCAATGGAAAATACGAAGAGCGTGCCCTTATGCCGGGTCTCCATTTTCTAATCCCCGTTATCCAAAAAGTTTATTTGGTTGATACAAAAGTACGGATCATTAACTATGCCGACAAAATTGACCGTGCTTCCACTGCGGGTGATGGTATTTTGCTCAAGCCCGCGATTACTGTTCTCGATAAACGCGGGTTGCCGGTCTCCATCGATATGACCGT
This sequence comes from Sulfuricurvum sp., assembly GCA_030679635.1. GTDB lineage: Bacteria > Campylobacterota > Campylobacteria > Campylobacterales > Sulfurimonadaceae > Sulfuricurvum. Next base: position 14,731 of record JAUXSZ010000219.1, read on the forward strand.
TCAGTACCGCCTCAATGCTGAACTCGCCGCTCAAACAATTTCAAACTGGGGATTTAGCTGGGAAGATAAAATCATCGATCCTGTTGCACGTGATGTTGTTCGTAACGTTGTCGGCCAATACGATGCAGAAACGTTACCGATTATGCGCAACGCTATCGCTCAAAAAATTGAAGCAGGTATCCGCAGTAATATCAATCGTCAAAAAAATGGCCCGGCCAATCTTGAATCAATTCAACTGCGAGAAATCGGTCTACCTCAAAAAGTAAAAGATCAAATCGAGAGAGTACAAGTCGCCAAACAAGAGGTTGAAAAAGCACAACAGGACGTTGAGCGTGCGAAGCAGGAAGCCTTTAAAAAAGAGACCGAAGCGCAAGGGACGGCGAACGCCCTCACCATTGAAGCAAGTGCACAGGCTAAAGCCAACCATCTTGTAGCCCAGTCGCTCACCCCAGGATTGCTCAAACTGGAGCAGATCAAAGTACAAGGTAAATTTAACGACGCACTGAGAGAAAACAAAGATGCGAAAATTTTCCTCACCCCTGGCGGTTCCACCCCCAATATTTGGCTTGATACCAAATCGGGCGATTCACAGAAAATAACTTCGACACGATAGGCTCTCATGATGGATATGAATCACATTGATTGGGAAAAGTCCGAACTCCTTCCCGTCATCGTCCAAGACTCTACCACCCTTGAGGTGCTCATGATGGCGTACATGAACCGTGAAGCGCTAGAACTTTCCCTCTCCACACGTATTGCTCACTATTTTTCACGCTCCAAACAACGACTGTGGAAAAAAGGGGAGAGCAGCGGCCATTTGCAACATATTGACCGTTTTTTACTCGACTGCGATAACGATACACTTCTTATCCTCGTGCGCCAGGATGGGGTCGCGTGTCATACGGGACGCAAATCGTGCTTTTTTACCGACATCGAATCGGGCAAAACAATCAGCGAGCCGCAAATCGATACGGTAAGTACCTACGGTATCATTGATGAGCTTTACCATACGATCCTTTCACGAAAAAATGCGGACCCAGCAACCTCATGGACAGCGAAGCTTCTCAGCAAGGGCGATAACGCCATCTTGAAAAAAGTGGTCGAAGAGGCAGGAGAATTTTCGTTTGCCGTCAAAGATAACGATGAAAATGAAATAATTTATGAATGTGCCGATTTAGTCTATCATGTCCTCGTCGCATTGGGACATAAAAATATTTCTCCCGATCGCATTAAACAAGAGCTTATCCGTCGTTTTGGGATGAGCGGGATCGCGGAGAAGAACGCAAGGGTCAAATGAAAACGGACATACTCACTTTTATCCATACATTAAATCTTTATGATTATCTCCTGTTTGGAGGAATCATATTTTTATTTTTATTTCTGCTCATATTATCAATACTCTTTCGGCATAAGCAAACCTTAGCGATCTCGTTTGTCCTCTTGGCATTTATAACATTAATAACGGCCCCTATCGGCGGCTACATAGCGCTTCATGCACTTCTTTACAAGCATACGATTACCCTGACTACCGTCAAAGATCTAGAGTTTACCGAAGCGCTCATCATCAAAGGGGATCTTAACAATACCTCAAAAAAGACGTTCCGAGAATGTACTCTGTATGTGGGTGTATCGAAAGTTTCTTCAATTTCCTTTCTCAATAAACTCGACCCCTATTTTCCGTTTCGACGACAAACTCTTTCCCTATCCGGCCCAATTTCCCCAAAAGAGACCCAGACATTTAAACTGCTAATCCAACCCTTCAAGTATCCAAAACGCCATAGTGTAACGGTATTTGGACAATGCAGATAAGCTTAACTCTCTGGCACTATTCAGCCATCATTCTTATCACGGCATTGTTGATTTTTTCCATCATTTATACCTTGCAACAAAAAGAGTTATCTTCAAAAGGCTCCTTTATCGCTACGTATGTTGTTGCGGCATTTGCTCTGCTGAGTATCTCCTTTATCAGCATTAATCAACAGACTCAAAAGGTGATCTTACTCAACTACAAAAATCACCGCCTTCTCTCTACTGAACAGATTGTTTTCACGGGATCAGTCCGAAATGTAGGTGATTATACGGTCAGTGAAGTTGAAATTGAAATCAAAATATTTGATAAAGGGATAAAAAAACAAGGGAGACCCTTATACGAATCGACCGCTTTTAGAGATGCTTACGGTCTCTACGATTCCGATAACCAACCCAAATCTTTCGTCATCCGTCAAAAAGTGGCTACGGATTTAGAACCGGGACACAGTCAACGATTTGTGATGGCTGTCGACTACCCCTCACACTTCAAAGGTTTTACCGATAAGGCCCGCCTCATTACTCACTAATATTTGAGCCCTATTCTTTTAAGAGAGTGATTAACAGCCCTTAATTGACTGTTTTTGTCACGGCACCATTGCGGAGCGATTAACGATTCATCATTGATTCCTGCACTGATCCGCTGCACGCTGACATGAGAAGGTTTTGCCCTCAATGCTTCACACAATACGTCCAGATACAGCTCCTCACTGATAGGGGTAAACTCGCCGCGCCCATATTCATTCGCCAAAGCGGTCCGCTTAACGACGTACAACGGATGATATTTCACCGAATCAATCCCCAAACCGTAGGCTGCATAAGCCGTTTGAAGCATCATCTCTTTGTCTTCTCCGGGAAGCCCAAATATCAGATGCCCGCATACGTTCAGCCCATGGGCTTTGGCTTTTTGTATCGCGCTTTTGACATTTTGGCTGTCATGCCCGCGATTTATCTTTATGAGCGTCTCGTCAAAAATCGATTGAATACCAAACTCTATCCATATCTCGGTTCTTTTTGAGAGTTCGCCCAGATACTCAAAGGTCTCATCACTGATGCTGTCCGAGCGTGTCCCTATGCTCAATCCCACAACATTATCAAAGGTTAATGCTTTTTCATACAAAGCTTTCAGGGTGCTCAAGGGGGCATAGGTGTTGGTGAAGCTCTGAAAATAGACCAGATATTTTTGGGTGCCGTTTTGGGAAGTGAGTTTTTTTGAAAGGGCGTTAAATTGCCACTCAAGCTGCTGGAGCTGCTGATCCAAATGGGGATTTTCCTGCGAGTCTAAATTAAGAAAAAAACCTTTTAAGGGCTTTACTTTATCCAGACTCGGACTGAAGGAGTCGTTCTCACAAAAGGTACACCCCCCTTTTGCGACAGTACCGTCAATATTTGGGCAGGTGAATCCAGAAATCGATACGGGAACTTTGGATACTTTAGTTCCAAATTTTTCACTCAAATATTGCCCGAATGTAAAAATTTGTTCCCGCATATTTTGCTCTTAAACGATGTATTTGCCGGTAAAACAGGCCGTACAATACTTATCGTCATCTGCATTAACACTGCGAAGCAAGGCATCGTTGGTTAAATACGCCAGAGAATCCGCTTCTATAAAGGCGCAAATCTCAGCGTTCGTCATGTTAGAAGCAATCAGTTTGTCTTTATCAGGTGTGTCCACTCCGTAAAAACATGGGTCGGTTGTCGGCGGACTGGAGATACGCATATGAACTTCCGCAGCCCCTGCTTCTTTGAGCATACGTACAATACGGCGACTCGTGGTACCGCGCACGATGGAATCGTCCACAACAATCAATCGCTTCCCTCGTATAAGATCATCAATCGGGGAAAGTTTCATTTTGACTTTCAAATCACGCATCTCTTGGGTAGGCTCAATAAACGTACGGCCAATGTAATGATTGCGCATAATCGCCATTTCAAACGGGATACCGCTGGCTTGCGCATAACCGATAGCCGCAGGAACACCTCCATCGGGAACGGGAACCACCATATCCGCCTCAACTGGCTGTACCTTTGCCAGTTCTTTCCCCATTGCTTTACGCATGGTATAGACATTTTGGTTGTACACATTGGAATCGGGACGGGCAAAATAGACGTATTCAAAAATACAGTGCTTAGGGGTAGGCTCGTAGACTTTGATCGATTGCGGGGCTTTCCCTTTTTCAAAAATAAGAAGCTCACCCGGCTCAACGTCCCGAATAAATTCCGCACCAATCAGATCAAAAGCGCAGGTCTCAGACGCCACAACATACCCATCACCTACACGCCCTAAGCTCAAGGGACGGAAACCGAAACGGTCACGCATCGCGAACATTTTAGATCGACTTAAAAAGACGAGAGAATAGGCCCCCTCGATTTTCTTAACCGCATCAATGATACGGTCCGTCAAATGAAGCTGATCGCTTTTAGCAATCAAATGGATCAGATTTTCCGTATCCATAAAGGTTTGAAAAATTGCCCCTTTTTTGATCAGGGCGTCCCGCACCTCTTTGGCATTCGTCAAGTTTCCGTTATGGACAATGGCCATCTCTCCCAAATCATAGCGGGCAAACACCGGCTGCGCATCCAAAATAGAGTCATCACCCGCCGTCGAATAACGGGTGTGGCCGATCGCCATATCCCCTTTTAGGGTGTTGAGCTTTTGGGTATCAAAGACTTGCGTCACTAGCCCCCGATCTTTGATCGTATACAGCTTTTCACCATCACTCGTACTGATTCCAGCAGCCTCCTGCCCTCGATGCTGCATCGCATGAAGAGAAAAATAGGCTAACTTGGAAGCCTCGGCATGGTCAAATATTCCAATAACGGCACACTTTTCGTTTAAACTACGCATCTATGCTCCTTAGGCCAATTCCAAACAATCGCTGACATTATACAATCCGTTCCCTTTGCCAACCAACCATTTTGCTGCACGAATAGCACCTTTTGAAAAGGTATTACGACTGGTTGCCGTATGGTGCAGTTCCACGAATTCACCGTCATTGTAAAATCCAACGGTATGACGCCCGACGATATCCCCTCCGCGCAACGCCATAACCGCAATTTCATCTTTACTCCGCTCCCCGATATTGCCGTCACGCCCGCTTACACGAACCGCATCCAGATCCAAGTTTCGGCCCAATGCTGCTGAATGAGCAAGGGTCAATGCCGTACCGCTTGGAGCATCTTTTTTATGACGGTGATGTTGCTCCACGATCTCAATATCAAACCCCTCAAGCGTTTTAGCAGCGGTATGTACCAGCTTGTTGAGAAGGGCTACCCCCAAGGACATGTTGGTCGCGTACAGAATCGGCATCGATTCGCTGGCCATTTTTAACAGATTCATCTGATGCGCATCCAATCCTGTCGTCCCGATAACAAGCGGCTTAGGATTTTTCATCGCACACTCAAGCAACTGTTGCGTTGCGTCCGGCAAAGAAAAGTCAATGATGACATCAGAACTTTTGAGCAAAGTAGCCATATCGTTTGTGACCAGAACAGAGGGGTCTATCGAAAAATCCAGCTCATCGCGTACAAATACAGCACTCAAAGAGATTTCACTCTCATGATGCAAATCATCAATAATCAATTTTCCGACGCGTCCGCCCGCTCCAAATACACCTACTCTGATCATCATAAAACCTTTATTTAGTTATGAAAGTGCTCATCCACATACCCGATCGCTTGCAATGCTGCAACCGCACCATCACCCGCTGCGCATACCACTTGTTTTGGTGCTTCGATACGCATATCACCCGCTGCAAACAAGCCTGCAACCGATGTTCTCATGCTAAGATCAACTTTTACCTCGCCCGAGGGTGACATATCACATAAAAAACTGCCGTCTTCTTGCATCAAGACTTGATTGTTCACGTTGTTACCGACAAAAACAAAAACACCCGGTGCATCAATCTGTCGTGTTGTTCCGTCTTTGAGAGCAACGCGCAAACCGCTTACGCCCATCGCATTCCCCAATACTTCTTCAGGAATAGCATTGAGCACCAGTTCAATATTTTCCGTAGCTTTTACGCGCGCAATCGTATTAGGCGCCGATCGAAACGTATCACGACGGTGGATGAGATAAACCTTAGAGCATATTTTAGCCAAATAGAGCGCTTCTTCCAAGGCGGTATCCCCTCCTCCGATGACAGCCACTTCTTTTCCTTTGTAGAAAAAGCCATCACATGTTGCACACGTACTCACACCACGACCAAAAAAAGTATCTTCCGCCAAAAATCCCGCTCGCTTAGGAGTAGAACCCGTACAAACGATGACACTTTTGGCATTTTCGCTCTTACCGTCTGATGTATGAATAGCAAAAGTACCATCCTCATTGCGAGAAACACGCGTCACTTCGGACATCTCATGCTTCAGTCCAAAACGCTGACACTGCTCAGGCCATGGAATCATCAAATCCATACCGCTCAAGTTATGCGCCGTTGCCCCCGGATAGTTCTCAATCTCAGAACTCATCGTGATCTGACCGCCCGGCATCCCTTTTTCATACATGATGACATCGTCCAATCCACCGCGTGTCGCGTATAAACCTGCCGTAAGACCTGCCGGTCCTCCCCCAATGATTGCACAATCCAACATATAAAACCCTCTGCTTTTTGTTAATCTAATTGCACGTATCATACACTTTTGGAGTTAAGCCATAACCCCATGAGAATAAAGCAAAAAATCATTTTAGAAAACTTTTAGACTAATGAAAAAGAGGTGTATAAAAGAGGAAATCTGACCCGAAAGGGTCAAGAGATTATAGAAGAGAGTTGATTTTGTCAGCGAAAGCTTGCTTAGAAGCGGCGCCAACCATTTGGTCTACCATCTCACCGTTTTTGAAGAAAAGGATTGTAGGGATAGAACGGATACCGTATTTAACAGCGATATCTTGCTCTTCATCTGTGTTTACTTTACAGATTTTCGCGATTCCCTCGAAATCATTCGCCAATTCTTCGATAACGGGAGCGATCATGCGACAAGGTCCACACCATGGTGCCCAAAAGTCAACAAGTGCAACGCCTTCTTTTGTAATTTCTTCGAAATTTGATGCCGTCAATTCAACGTATTTGCCCATTGTAGTTCCTTAATTTAGGTTTATATGCGGCTATTATAACGCCCCTTTCTTTAAAACGACTTATTGTGAAAACCTCATCAATTTTTTCAACTAATTGCTATAAAGTGATATTTTCTATCCACTCAATTCCCTCATCCGAAACGATGAGAGCATCAATACAGTAATCGCCATTAAGTCTTTTTTGCTGTAGATAGGTTTGGATGGCACGGTTGAGTTTTTGAAGTTTTGATCGGGTGATGTTATGCACGGCGGACTCATAGGTCACGCCGCTTTTCACCTCAACGAAATGGAGGACATTCTCTTTGAACGCGATGATGTCAATTTCACCAAATCGGTTGTAGACATTTCGATCAATGATTCGACAACCGTGTGACCTGAGATATTCGCAAGCGCGATCTTCGGCAATATTTCCTTTTGCCTTGGTATGCACTTTTTAATCCAAATAATCGGGTTTGACGATATCTACTTTGATCGATTTAAAGCGTGCCGTTTTGATCAGCTCATCATGCTCATCCCCGAATAAAAAGTTGATTTTGCTTTTGGCGTGATGAAACGTCGTAAAAAGTGTCCCTTTTTTGACCGTCGAACTCACCTTCACCCGTAAAGGGGCACTTTGCCCGTATTCACTTTTCAAAACGACAAAATCTTTGTATTCGAAAAACTCCTCGTCATCGACACTTACAAGCAACGTATCTTCGCTGTGGCTGCGGCTGAGCTTTTCACAGGCATTCGTTTGGGCGGCATTGTTATAGTGAACCAGTACCCGTCCCGTCGTGAGGTAATATCCCTCATGCGTAGGGGCGCGCAAAAGCTCCTCTACCTGACCGCGAGGCTCGTACTGTTTGTAGCGAAACGAACCGATGCCGTCTTTGGTACGGAAATCATGTATGTGCAGTACTGGGGTATCTTCCTCTTGTACCGGCCATTGCAATCCGCGCAAACGGTTGGCTTCGAGTTTCTCATAACTCGCCCCTCCGAAACGGACAGGGGCTGCGACCCGTACCTCTTCCCATACATCTTTGGAGCTCTTAAAACCAAAATCGGTGCCATACCGTTTGGATATTTCCGCGTTGACTTCCCAGTCGTCGGGCATCGTAACATTGATCAGCGGTTGAGAGAGATGCAACCTCCGTTCTGCATTGACGTATACCCCCGTTTTTTCATAGGCGCTTTTGACACCGAAAATGATGTCGGCAAATTTGGTAATCTCATTATCAAAGAGTTCGTTGACGATCAACAGATCGAGATTTTTAAGAGCTGTGTGAATTTTGTTCTGATTGGGATGAATATGGGCGATGTCTTCGCCGATGTTAAATACCGCTTTAATCCCCCCCTCAATCATTGCATTGATCAAATCAGGGGTCATCATCCCGATCTCTTTGGGAGGCTGGTAATCGGGAGCGTAATACGGCAGCATTCCTACATCACACGTCCCCTGAACGTTATTCTGTCCCCGTAGTGGCATCAGTCCCGCACCCCGTTTTCCGATATTTCCCGTTATCAAGGCGAGATGGGTGATCGCCATCACGGCATACGATCCGTCCAAATGTTCAGTAATCCCAAGACCCCAGAAAAAGAGACTTTTACGTGTCGCGTATTTACGAGAAACGGTACGGATCTCTTCCGCCAAACCTTCGTAACCGTGAATCTGCAAAAGAAAGTCAGGGTTAGCATACGAATCATTTAAAATCGATTGTTTGTACTCTTCGTACCCCTTGGTGCGTGCAGCTATAAACTCACCGTTCACCAAATCTTCGGAAATAATGACATACGCCATCATATTGAGGATCATCAGATTGGCTTCGTAGGGGGTACTGAGATGGTGGGTTGCCGATTTGGAAAGCTGGAGGCGGCGCACATCCAAAACAGCGAGTTCAACCCCTTTATCCTTGATCACATCCAGCATACGGTTGGCAACGATCGGATGCCCTTCGGTCGTATTCGAACCCATAACTACCATGAATTCGGTTTCATAGATATCATCGAACGGATTCGTTGCGGCACCCTCGCCGATCGTCGTACGCATTCCTTTGAGGGAAGGGGAATGGCAAACGCGTGCGCAGTTATCGACGTGCGGAGAACCCACTACGTTGCGGGTAAAATGCTGAAAAAGGTACGAACTTTCACAGCTTGTTCGCGCCCCTCCGATAGACGCAAAAGAGTGGGAACCGTGCTTGTCGGTGATCTCTTTGAGTTTGCGCGCCGCTAGCTCATAGGCACTCTCATAACTGATCTCATAAAAATCATGATCAACAGGCTCGAGATAATCCATATCCAAATCAGCAAAGAGTGCCGCATTGGCATTCAAAAACGATTTGCGCACACGGGCATTGCGTAGGCGTTTAGGATGGCTTACAAAATCCCATCCCTGCTTCCCTTTGATACAAAGCCTCCCTTGCGAGACAACCCCCTCTTCTTTGGCGAAGATTTTGAGTATCTTGTTATCTTCAACTTCTGCAGAAATATCACATCCCACCCCACAATAGGTACAAACACTGTCAATGACCATATGATATTTCCTCTAGGTTCCAGGCTATGCGCCCTTTTTAAAATTAGTGAAGTTTACTATCCAATCTCTTAAGAACTGCGGAAGGAGTAATGTCGCTCGAATCATTAAGTAAAATCTCAACGGAAACGGATAATACCGCTTCTTTCTCGCAATAGCATCCACGATTCGCTTGACCCCGGCCTCACTCGAGAGGAGAAACGGCATTTTGAACCGGTTTTTCTGTGTCATCTCCGAGTCGATAAACCCCGGCAATATTGTCATTACCTCAATGCCGTAAGGTTTTAACTGATAACGCAACCCTTCCGCATACGCATTCAAGGCACGCTTAGAACTGCTGTAAGCTATCGACGTCGGCATGGTTATCAACGATGCAAGAGAGGAGACAAAGACGATTTCGCCCGACTTTTGCTCCATCAACGACGGAATGATCGGTTCTAAAAACGCATGGACACTTAAAAAGTTCGTCTTAAAAAGGGTGTAAAAATCCTCAAACGGCGTCACGCTCCCCGAATGTCCTACCGAAATACCCGCGTTTAGTATCAGTCGATCGATAGGTGTTTGTGCCAATTCTTTTCCGATTTGATGCATTAATGAAAAATCGTTAACGTCCGCCACGACTGTCTCTACGTGGCCCCCCCTCGCACGACACCGTTGCGCCACTTCTTCGAGTCTTTCTGCACGGCGTGCCAACAATACCAATTCATTCTCGAACGATGCATAATGAAGGGCCAGATGCTCACCCAACCCGCTACTGGCTCCTGTAATAACGATCCGCATTTTCCCTCCAACAAGTGAATTTTAGCTATAATTATAGCCATGAATGAAACACTAAAAATCGGAGAAATCAATCTCCTCATTATCGATCGCGACACGACCCCTGGTCTTTTCTTACGAACCATGGATGAGAGCGATGTCCTGTTGCCCAATCAATACGTTACGGACACCATGCACATAGGCGATACCATCGACGTCTTTGTCTACACCGATTCCGAAGATCGCCCAGTCGCTACGACCGCAAAGCCAAAAGCGATGCTGGGTGAAATCGCTTTTCTCGAAGTCGTCGATACAAGCTCCATCGGCGCTTTTGTGAACTGGGGATTGCCTAAAGATCTTTTTGTCCCAAAAGCACTACAAAAGCGCCCGTTCAGTGTCGGAGAAAAACGGATTATCCGTATTATCCTCGATGAGCGGACCAATCGCCTAGTCGGGACCGAAAAGGTGAGCAGCGCCCTTATCGATGCGCCCAAAACGTTTTACCCGAACACACCCGTATCGTTCATGATCATCGCGAAAACTCCTCTGGGATACAAAGCGATTGTGGATAACGCTTACGAGGGGATGCTCTATACCAATGAAATTTTTGAGAATCTCCGTGTCGGGGATGTAAAAAAGGGATTTGTAAAACAGCGAAGAGAAGACGGCAAGCTGGATCTCTCGCTACAAATGATCGGCAAAGCCAAGGCCGGTAATGCGGCAGCAAAAGTGTATGAATTGCTCCAACAAAACGGGGGGATGCTCCCGTATAACTATAAAAGTGACGCTGCGCTTATCCAAAAAGCATTCGGCCTTAGTAAAAAGAACTTTAAAAACGCCCTCACCGAGTTAGTAGACAGTAAAAAAATAACCATAAAGGAGAACGGAATCTATGGGATTTAGACCTAAACATACAGCATTTACACACCTCGTTGCACGACGTATTAGCTACATTGAGGGCGATATGCTGATCAATCTTGTCAGTTTTAATCGTGATACCAATGCGCTTGAAGTGACCATAACCGAAAACGGTGTTGTCAGAACCGATAGCGCGTTCCCTTTCGCTCACTTGCCTAAAAAAGTGAAGCAGCAACTCAATCCATTACAATAACAAAAAAGGAACCCAATGACACAATTTAAAAACGTAACCGCTGACAAAAAAGCCAACATTTATTTCGATGGAAAAGTGACTAGCCGTACCCTGCACTTTGAAGACGGGAGTATGAAAACGCTTGGTATTATGTTGCCGGGCGAATATACGTTCAACACCGGGGATAAAGAGATTATGGAGATCATGAGCGGTGAAATGGAAGTACAGCTTCCTGGAAACGTAGAGTGGATCACGATTTGTGGACCTCAAAGTTTTGATGTTCCGGCTAACAGTGCGTTTCATCTCAAAGTCAAAACCATCAGTGATTACTGCTGCAGTTTCATCCAATAACTTCTCTTCAGGGGGCCTCCCCTATCGTGTATTATATGCCCGATCGCCGGCATCTCCTAAACCTGGAAGTATAAATTTGTCTTCATTGAGTTTTTCATCAATTTTTGCAATGATCATTTCCACATCCGGATACTTTTTATTTACTTCCGCAACCCCTTCGGGGGAGGCAAGGATGTTGAGGGTATAAATGGATTGGACTTTTTTGGCTTTGAGGACCTTTATCGCATCGCACAACGATCCGCCTGAGGCCACCATCGGATCTACTAAAATCACTTTTTTACCGGCACATTCTCCTACACGATCATAATATAGGACACTTTTGTGGGTTTTCTCATCCCTTTTGATCCCTAAAAACCCTGAAACAGATCCATTAAGTGTATCGATTACAGCCTCGTGCATCGGCAGTGCTGCACGCAAAACGGACACGACAATAATTTCTTCTTCGTTGATATAGCTGTATTGCTTTTCCCCATTCCATGTTATTACCTTTTTGGGTGTTAATGGTTCTTCACGCAGCGCTTCGTATAAGAGCAATTTTGTCAGCTCTTTGATTGTATGGCGAAAGACAAAAGCATCAATGGTATTGTCACGAAGAGTATTAACGAGAGATTGAATGAGAGGATGGTGCAGTTCTTTGTACATGTGCCCTCTTTTGATAAAGTACACAATTATAGTCGATTAAAGAATACTATCTGCCTAAGGCAGATAGTATTTATTTGTAGCGATACGTAATTCGCCCTTTATCAAGACTGTAGGGGGTTAATTCAATTTTCACTGTATCCCCCGGTAAGATCTTGATGTAATGCATACGCATTTTTCCAGCTATGTGACACAAAATTACGTGTCCATTTGGCAACTCAACACGAAAAGTTGCGTTTGGTAGAGCCTCAACAATCTTTCCGTCTACTTCGATGACATCATCTTTTGCCATAAAAATTTCCTTTATGAAATGGATAAAATTTCAGCTCTACCGTTGATTATCGCAACCGTATGCTCGTAATGAGAGCCTCTAAGCCCATCCGTACTTACCACATCCCAGCCGTTGGCCAGAATTTTGGAAGCCCCTTCTTTTTGACATATCATAGGCTCAAGACAAAAAACCATTCCGTTTTTAATTTTAGGACCCGCTTTCGCATTGGGTGCATCCAAATAATTAGGAATTTCCGGTTCTTCATGCGGTTTTTTACCGATACCATGACCGCAAAAATTTCTCAACGGAACGAAACCGCGAGAAAGAATAAATTTTTCCATTGCGTGCGAAAGCTCTTTAAAATGCATTCCATCACGGATGATGTCGATGGCATGATAAAGGGTATCTTTCGCACACGCGATGAGCGCTTCATCTGCAGCAGAAATATTGCCAATTCCTACCGATATCGCCGCATCACCGAAGTAGCCGTCCTTTTCAGTCCCAACATCAAATCCGATGACATCCCCGTCTTGTAGTATATAGTCAGAGGGGATACCATGGATTATGACTTCATTGAGAGAGGTGCAAACGGCATTTGGGAAACCGTAGAGCCCTTTAAAAGAGGGTCTGGCACCTTGGCTTCGGATATAATCCTCCCCCATGGCATCCAGGTCTTTTAGAGAAACTCCCGCTTTAGCATGATGAGCTAATAGATCCAACGTAGCGCCGACAATTTTATTCGCGGCGCGAAGTTTAGCTATTTCATCAGGTTTACGAAGCGCGATCGCCATATTAGAGGCCTACCGCACTGAGTGTTTGATATTTGCTCGTATACACTTGCGCTTCGATACGTCGCATCGTATCCAATGCAACTTGTACGACGATCAGAACGGCCGTCCCTCCGAAGAAGAACGGTACTCCCATCGCTTTTACAATAACCCATGGCAAGGTTGCCACAAGCCCTAGATAAATGGCTCCACTAAATGTCAAACGGCTCGCCGTTTGATTCAAAAACTCTTTGGTCGATTCGCCCGGACGTACCCCTGGGATAAATCCGCCTTGACGTTTGAGGTTATCGGCAATATCTTTGGCATTGAAAACGATCGATGCGTAAAAATAAGCAAAAAAGACCACAAACAAAAATTGTAAAAAGTTAAAGAAATAGTGACTCGGGTTCAAAACGTCTGCTATTGATTGGACCACTGGATTCGTACTGCTTGATAACACCGTAAGGGGAAACATCAAAATAGCCGATGCAAAAATAACCGGGATAACCCCTGCCAAATTCACTTTAACCGGAATGTAGTTCATAACGCGTTTGTTTTGATTTTGCAACATGGTTTTTTTCGCATACGTTACCGGGATACGTCGTTCACCCAATTCCACATAGATAATGACCAATATAGTCGCCATAATCAACGCAATAATAGCGATAACAGAAATAAAGCTCATTGCACCCGTATTCACCATCGTGATCGCTTGTGAAATGGCACTTGGAATTGCCGAAACAATACCTGCAAAGATAATCAAAGAGACACCGTTGCCGATACCGCTTTGGGTTATCTGCTCACCGATCCACATGATCAACATCGTACCCGCCAACATGGAGACGGTAGCCAACAACATAAACGATGAATGAACCACCAAAATAGCACTGCTGCCATCTTTCCCCGTCATATTTTGCAAACCAACACTCACGCCGATTGCTTGAATAACGGTAATAACGATGGTTGCATAACGGATAATCTGCATGTATTTCACCATACCATCACGCTCTTTTTTCATTTGTGCTAAATTGGGAAAAGTAGCTGCTAAAAGTTCCATAATGATTGATGCGGTAATGTAGGGCATGATGCCAAGGGAGATAATTGAGAGACGTTCTACAGCATTGCCGCTAAACATATTGAACAGACCTAACGCATCTGCTTTGTGTGTATCAAAAAAAGCAGCAATTACGGCAGTGTCAACACCCGGTACTGGCACGTATGCCAATAGTCGGAAAACAAAGAGAAAACCGATCGTAATTAAGATCTTGTTTACAAGCTGTTGGTTCACTTAGTTACCAGTAGTTGTAACGTTTTCGTCTTTGATTTTGCTAGCTAAATCTTTTGCGCTTGCGCCCACAAGTTTAACTTTTACTACCGATTTTTTCAAACGGTGTACGCTACGGATTGTTTCCATTGTGATTTCAGTAAGCGTTGCTACTTCTTTCGCTTTTTCAACATTGATAACGGTTGGTTTAATCACACGTGATGTAAACCCGACTTTTGGCAAACGGCGTGCAAGTGGTTGTTGTCCACCCTCAAAGTTACGCTTTTCATTGTAACCTCCACGGGCTTTTTGACCCTTGTGCCCTTTACCAGAAGTTTTACCCGTTCCGCTTCCTGCGCCGCGACCGAGACGTTTTTTGCTGTGGGTTGAACCCTCAGCAGGTGTAAGATTTTCGAGTGACATTGCTTACCCTTTAATGCGTGAAAGCGCATCGATTGTTGCGCGTACCACGGTGTTTGGATTGTTTGAACCCAAAGATTTCGTAAGAATATCTTGGATTCCTGCAAGCTCAAGTACTGGACGTGTTGCGCCACCGGCGATAACTCCTGTACCTTCAGATGCTGGTTTAAGCAAAATACGACTTGCATTGTATTTTACTTCAATATCGTGAGCGATTGTAGTACCCTTGATCTTAACAACAGTTAGATTTTTGAACGCTTCATCAACCGCTTTACGAATAGCATCGGGAACCTCTTTCGCTTTACCTACTCCATAGCCGACGGTACCTTTTTTGTTACCGACGACGACAAGAGCAGTAAAACGGAAACGACGTCCACCTTTTACGACTTTTGTTACACGACCGATGTTAACGATCGATTCTGAAAATTCTTCTCTATTAATCGGATTCATTCATCAGCCCCTAAAACTTGATTTCATTGGCGCGAAGTGCATCGGCAAATGATTTTACAACACCGTGAAACAAAAATCCGTTACGGTCAAACGTAACTTCATTGATTCCAGCATCTTTTAGGGTTTTAGCAAATACAGCACCCGCTTTAGCAGCATCTTCTATATTAGACTTAAGCCCCAAAGTTTTTGAGTGTATCGCAGCAAGAGTTACCCCTGCTTCGTCATTAATCGCTTGCGCGCTGATGTAGCGGTTTGAGCGAAATACTGAGATACGTGGCAAAGTCGCGCATCCTGAGATTTTAGAGCGAATACGACGTTTACGTTGGAGACGTTTAGCCGATTTATTTTTGAGTGTTTTAGCTGTCATATCATCGCCCCTTATTTCTTAGATGTCTTACCGGCTTTACGCAGGATAGTCTCATCAGAATATTTAACACCTTTGCCTTTATAAGGCTCAGGCGGACGGAATGAACGGATTACAGCTGCAATTTGCCCAACTTTTTGCTTATCAGTACCTTTGATGCTGATAACATTTTTCTCAACTGCGATCGTAGTACCAGCTGGGATATCAAAATTGATATCGTGGCTGAAACCAAGCTGCAAATTAAGAACGTCGCCTTGAACCGCTGCACGGTAACCAACACCATTGATTTCGAGTTTTTTCTCGTAACCCGTCGTTAAACCGGTAATGATGTTTGCAGCAAGTGCACGGTACGTGCCCCAGAATGCGCGATCAGCACGGCCATCAGATTTAGTACTGAAAGTTAAAACATTGTCTTCAAATGTGAAACCACAGTTCTCTTTAGTATCTAG
>JAUXSZ010000222.1 GCA_030679635.1 Sulfuricurvum sp.
CAGTATACCTCTCAAGCCGATTGAAACCTTTCAAAAACCGCTTATGTTTCCAAAAGAGTACATGAAAGTACCCAGTGTACAGCCCAAAGAATCATCCAATAGTTTTTTAACTCCCACAAGTGCGCAATTGTTTAACCTGACGGAACCAATTAAAGCCTCTTCTGACGTTAGTGTGATCAAACGCCATCACTTATTAGAAACAAAATGGAAAGATACGGGGGTAGAGTTGCTCTTTGATACTCCGCTGGAAGCAAAAGAGATCCATCTCTCCAAAATCATCGAATCTGAGAAACAGCGCTTTCGTTATATTATCGACATTGATTCCGCTACATTGGCTCAAACCAAAATTATAGAGCATAAAAATATTAATCAAATACGCTTAGCCCAGTACGATGCAAAAACGCTTCGGCTGGTAATCGACCACAGTCAAGCAATCGCCATAAAGCCAGTAACTAAAGGTTTTTCACTTTATATTGATCTTTCATTGCAGGCAGTTGCAAGAGAACTGGCAACACCTCCAACGCCAATTCTTCAGCCACCGGCAGTTGCATTACCTCCGTTGATCGAAGCGCTTCCCCCATTACTCACGGTCACGCCGCGTGATCGGAGTAAAAAAGTGATTGTTATTGATCCAGGGCATGGCGGAAAAGACAGCGGTGCTATCGGCAATGGGTACAGGGAAAAAGATATTGTTTTGCAAATATCTCTTGAACTCTATGAAGAGCTCAAGGCTATGGGGTATACGGTCTACATGACACGCTCCAACGATACGTTCATAGAGCTCAAAGACCGTACGAAATTTGCCAATGATAAAATGGCGGATTTATTTTTGTCCGTTCATGCGAATGCCATTCCTAAAGGAGCCGATGCTAACGCTGCTTACGGAATTGAAACCTATTTTCTTTCGCCTGGACGAAGTGAACGGGCGATGCGTGTTGCCGCTTTGGAAAACTCTGAGGATATGGGAGAGATGGGGCAATACGGAAAACTCAGTTTTTTAAATGTTATCAATACGGAAAAAATAATCGCATCGAACAAGTTGGCGATTGATATTCAAAAAGGTGTTTTAAGCAACTTACGGAAACAATATCCCAACGTAAAAGACAATGGCGCACGCGAAGCCCCTTTTTGGGTGTTAGTAGGGGCTCAAATGCCGGCAATTCTTTTAGAAACGGGTTATATCAGCAATCCGGATGAGTCTGCACGCATTGCAGATGCAAAATATCAAAAGTGGATGGTTGAGGGGATGATTGACGGGGTAAAACACTATTTCGCCAATAATTTATAAAAACAATTTTTTTTTGAATGAGATTGTAAAAACGAAGGTGGAGCGGGAAACGAGACTCGAACTCGCGACATTCAGCTTGGAAGGCTGACGCTCTAGCCAACTGAGCTATTCCCGCATCACAAGCAGAATTATTCCCTAAAAAAGATTAAATACAGCTCAAAAGGAATCTACTGGATTAAAATAGAGATGGATTTAAATTTCGTATTTATGGAGCTATTGTGTGGCCGA